>CACXCY010000157.1 GCA_902766265.1 uncultured Bacteroidota bacterium | reverse complement strand
TTCCTCCCCACGGCGGGTGACGCGGGCACGTTCCACGACGCGGCGGCGTTGCATGCGGGGGTTCATCGAGAGGAGGAGCTCGGTGAATTTGGGTTCGCACTCGCACTTGGCGCGGAGGGTGAGGCCGGCGCGGTTGACGAGGTCGGGCGCGTTCTCCACGGTGAGTTCGGTGACGTCGGGGTCGAGCTGACGGGCGCGGTCGGGATTGATATTGCCGCCCTTGACGTGGATGTCGGGATGGATGCGCAGGGCCACGTCCTTGCCGTTGCGCAGCTGGATGGCGAAGCCCATCGACATCAGGTTGGCGGCCGCCTTGCAGAAGTTGTCGAGCACCGACTTGGCCACCTGTTCGGGGATGAGGGGATTCTGGTGGGCAATCTCGCGGGCGAGGGCGTTCTCGTCGCAGGTCTGCAAATCCTCGTTGACGGTGATGGTCTTCTGGTCCCTGCCCAGCTGCTCGTAACCGTTGTTAAGACATACTTTATAGTGTATCATAGTGACGTGCGATTCGCCTTTACATAGTGAGGTTCAATTCTTTTATTGCTTTCGTTAACGATAGAAATACTATTTTTATTACATACAAAAATAGTATTTTTATTTAAAACAAAAATAGTATTTTTATTACAAATAAAAATAGTACTTTTATTGCATACAAAAATAGTACTTTTATTGCATACAAAAATAGTACTTTTGTTGCATACAAAAATAGTATTTTTATTGCTAACAAAAATAGTACTTTTGTTAGATATAAAAATAATATTTTTATTGCATATAAAAATAGTACTTTTATTGCATATAAAAATAGTACTTTGTTTTTCAGCGAGACTGATAACCTCGTCGGCGACAAGGCCAATAATCTCGTCGGCGACGATGCCGAGGAACGGGATGGTAAGAGATGCGGGAAAGCAAATATTTAATTATAACTATTACTATTAAAATAAAAGTTGTAAATTTGCAACTTGACTATTGCCTGAAGACATGCCTTTCGCTATTGAAAATAAAACAATTGCCGTTTTTCGGCAGATGCTGGAGTCGGCCAAACATGTGCTTATCGTGTCGCACATGCACCCCGACGGCGACGCCGTGGGGTCGGCGCTCGGCTTGACGCACCTGCTCCACAGGCATTGTCCCCATTTGGCTGTCAGCACCATGCTGCCCGACGACTGCCCGGAGAGCTACCTCTTCCTCAAAGGCAGCGACAAACTGCTCTCGGGCGCCAAGAACATGGAGGGCTGCCGGAAAGCTTTCGACGAGGCGGACCTGATCATCGGCGTGGACTTCAACAACACGCCGCGCGTGGGACGGCTGCAAGAGCTGCTGACGGCGGCACGGGTGCCCAAGATTCTCATCGACCACCACCCCCAACCGGAGACGACCCAGTTCAACCTGGTGTGCTCCCACCCGGAGCTCTCATCGGCCAGCGAGCTGGTTTACTGGGTGGCTCGCGCCGCTTGGGGCAAAGGATGCCTCGACCTGGCTTCGGCCCGATGCCTCTATGCCGGCGTCAGCTCCGACACGGGCTCGTTCGCCTTCAGCAACGAACGCCCATCGGTTTATGAGGCCGCCGCCGACATGGTGGCGCTGCCTATCCACGCGGCCGACATATACAACTACACGTTCAACAACTTCAGCGTCAGTCGCATGCAGTTCCTTGCCTTCTGCCTCAACGAACGCATGCGCATCTTCGAGCAACAGCATTTCGCCTACATCTACATCTCCCTGGACGACCAGAAGCGCTTCGACGCCAGCGACGCCGACACCGAGGGCTTTGTCAACTACGCCATGAAGATGGACCAGATATATGTGGGGGCACTCATCAAGGAGCAGCCCGACCGCATTCGCATATCGTTGCGCTCCAAGCGGGATTTCGACGTCAACGCCTTTGCCCGGAAGTACTTCGAGGGCGGCGGTCACGTCAAGGCCGCTGGCGCCACATCCTACAAAAACCTGACCGAGACAGTACAGTACTTAGAACAAAACATGCTCCACGAGCTGGCTTAACCCCCTACCCCCATGCGACACCCTCTGACCATATCCGCGCTCTTCGTCCTGCTGCTCACCACAGCAGCATGCGACCGCACGCCCGTCATCGATGTGACGCACCAGGGCGGCGACCCGCTCAAGGAGAACATGATCAATGCCAACAAGTACATTGCCAATGCCGAAGACACGGAGATAGAGAACTACATCCGCCGCCACAACTGGTCGATGCGCACGCTGGCCAACGGCGAGCGCCTGCAGGTGTATGCCTCCGGCAGCGGCGCCTTCGTGGGCTACGAGGACAGCGTGACCGTGCGCTACCGGCTGGAGGCCCTGAACGGATCTGTGTTCTACGACAGCCAGGAGGAGACCTTTGTGGCTGGCCGCCATCAGACGGTGGTGGGGCTCGACCATGCCGTGATGCAGCTGCGACGGGGCAGCAAGGCACGCCTCATCCTGCCGTCGGCACTGGGCTACGGCGTGATGGGCGACGGCGACCGTGTGCCCAGCCGCGCCGTGCTGATATACGATTTGGAGATATTAACCAAAACAGATAAACAATAACTTAATTCACAACAATAAATGAAAAAGCAAATCAGATTGGCCATCGTGATGGCCATTGCAGCTATGGTAGTTGCATCGTGCGGTCAAAAGTCAGACCTGCCCGGGTACAAACAGACCAAAACCGGTCTCTACTACAAATTCATGAAACAGAACAAGAAAGGCCAGCAAGTGCAGAAGGGTGATGTCCTCGTGGCTGAAGTGACTATGCGCTTCAACAACGACACCATATTCTCCAACGCCGGCGATCCCCAGCGCATCATGCAGGTGAGCGAAGGCATGTTCGACGGCGACCTGCCCGAAGGACTCCTGATGCTGCACACCGGCGACATCGCCAGTTTCGCCATCTCGGCCGACACCATGGCCAAGTTCTTCCCCAACCAGATGCCTCCCAAATACGTGCCTGGCAACGGTGACAAGATCTACTACGACATCGCGTTGGCCGACATCGTGACCGCCGATGAGCTGGAGCAGGAGAAAAACAACTTCACCGAAGAGATGGAGAAGCGGAAAGCCGAAGAGCCCGCTGCCCTGGAGAAATACATCAAAGAAAACAACATCACCACCACGCCTACCAGCGATGGTCTCTACATCATAGTGAAGAAGAAAGGCAACGGCGCCAAAGTGGCCGTAGGCAAGGAAGTGGCCATCAACTACACCGGCCGTCTGCTCGACGGCACCATCTTTGACTCCAGCGTGGAAAAGGATGCCAGAGAGGGCAACATCTACAACGACCGCCGTCCCTATGAGCCCCTCACCTATGTGGTGGGCCAGATGTCGCTTATCCCCGGCTGGGAAGAAGGTATCAAAGGTCAGCCCGCCGGTACCCAGCTCCGCCTCATCATCCCCTCCAGCTTGGGCTATGGCGCTCAGGGTGCTTCCAACACCATCCCTCCCTACAGCCCGCTGGTATTCGACCTCGAAATCGTGTCGGTCAAGTAACTACCCCATCCCAACACTATCAAACAACACTTAACGACTACACAACATGCTAAACATCGTTCTTTTCGGCGCACCGGGTGCCGGCAAAGGCACTCAGAGCGACCTGCTCGTTGAGAAATACAACCTCAACCATATCTCCACCGGCGACCTGCTGCGCAAGGAGATTGCCGACCAGACGGAACTGGGCAAACGCATCAAGAGCATCATGGACGCTGGTCAGCTCGTGAGCGACGACATCGTCGTGGAGATGATTGACAAGGCCATTGCCAACGATACGAAAGGCATCCTCTTCGACGGCTTCCCCCGCAACGTGGCTCAGGCCGAAGTGCTCGACAACCTGCTGGCCAAACACGGCCGCAAGCTGACCTGCATGGTGAGTCTCGACGTGCCTCGCGAGGAGCTTATCCGCCGCATGCTGGAGCGTGCCAAAATCAGCGGACGCAGCGACGACAACGAGGAGACCATCAAGAACCGCCTGAAGGAATACGAGAACAAGACCCTCCCCGTGGCTGCATACTATGAGAAGAAAGGTCAGCACGTGAAGGTCAACGGCTTCGGCGACATAAAGGAAATCTCGAACAACATCGTCAAAGAGATCGAGAAGCTGAAGTAACACCCTCTTTACCCTGAGAAACCAAGGAGCCCCACGCCCCTTGGTTTCTTTATTATCACAACAACCGAAACCATGAACTCGAACTTTGTTGATTACGTCAAAATCTTTGTCCGCTCGGGCAAAGGAGGTGCCGGATCGGCTCATCTGCTACGGGTGAAATACAACCCAAAAGCCGGTCCCGACGGTGGCGACGGCGGCCGTGGTGGTCACGTTATCCTGCGCGGCAACAGCCAGCGATGGACGCTCATCCACCTGAAATACGCCAAGCATGTGTTTGCCGAGAACGGACAGAACGGCGGCGACAACCTCTGCACCGGACGTATGGGCAAAGACCAGATTCTGGAGGTGCCGCTGGGATGCGTGTGCCGGGACGCCGAGACGGGCGAGACGCTGGGCGAGGTGACCGAGGACGGCCAGGAGCTCATCATAGCGCAGGGCGGCCAAGGAGGGCTGGGCAACGACCACTTCAAGTCGGCCACCAACCAGACACCCCGCTATGCTCAACCCGGAGGGCCTTGCGTGGAGCGATGGGTCATCATCGAACTGAAGGTGCTTGCCGATGTCGGGCTCGTGGGATTTCCCAATGCCGGCAAAAGCACGTTGCTCAGCGTGGTCAGCGCCGCTCGCCCTGAGATAGCCGACTACCCTTTCACCACCATGGTGCCCAACCTCGGCATCGTGAAATACCACGACGACCGCTCTTTCTGCATCGCCGACATTCCGGGCATCATCGAGGGTGCCTCCGAGGGCAAAGGTCTCGGGCTGCGTTTCCTGCGCCACATTGAGCGCAACGCCATCCTGCTCTTCATGGTGTCGTGCGAGACGCTTGACGTCAAAAAGGAATACAAGATTCTGCTCAACGAGCTGAAAAAATACAACCCTGAGTTACTCGACAAGCGACGCATCCTGGCGGTGACCAAATGCGACATCCTCGACGAGACGCTGCTCAAACAGCTGAAGAAGACGCTGCCGCGCACGGTGCCGACCATCATGATCAGCGCGGTGAGCGGCCTCAACATCCAGCAGCTGAAAGATATGATTGTGGCTCAGCTGGACGAAGCCAACGCCGCAGCACCCTCTCTACCTGCCGACCCCGACACTGCCCCTACCGCCACACCCCAGGAGGATACATCTGCAACCCCTAACGAACCTCAGTCATGACAGAAACGCTCAACCAATGGGACACCACCTTGTTCTGGTGGGTCAACTCGCACCACAGCGCCGTGGGCGACTGGGTGCTGTGGGTAGCCAGCCAGGCATGGTCGTGGGCTATCGTGATACTGGCCGTCATGCTGTTGCTCCTGCCGCGCATCGGATGGCGCCGCTGGTGGCTGCTGCTGCTCGGCGTGGGGCTCTGCTTCCTGCTGAGCGACCGCATTTCGGTCATGGCTTTCAAGGATGTTGTCCAACGGCTGCGTCCCTGCCACGCGCTGGAGGAGGTGCGCATGTTCCAGACCTCCTGCGGCGGCGCCTACGGATTCATCTCCTCCCATGCAGCCAACTGCTGCTCGGTGGCTATGTTCCTCGGTCTCATCGCCGCTGGCTTCCCCCGGCAAAGGAGCAACGGACAATCGGGACGCCGATGGGTGCTGCCCGTCGTGCTGGCAGCATGGGCGCTGGTGGTATGCTACAGCCGCCCCTACCTGGGCAAACACTATCCGGGCGACGTGCTGTGCGGCGCCGTGGTGGGCGTGGCTCTGGGAGCGCTGGTATATTTCCTTTACTGTAAATCAGCCAACGCCGTAGACAACTCTTCCCAAAAACACCAGCCATGAGACACCTGGCCTTGGCCTTGACCTTCCCGCTCCTCCTGCCCCTCCTGCTGACAGGATGCCACAGGACTGCCGACTTCACGCCGCTCGACTATGCCAAGGGCGACAACTGGTATGCCGCCGAAAGCGACGGGGCGTTCGGTACGGATGTTTTCTATGTGCTGCCCACCTGTGTCTTCGCCCGAATTGACGAGAAGGGCGACACCATATTCTTTGCCGACACAGACGACGAAGAGTCGCGAGCCCGTATGCTGCCCTCCTACCAGCTGGCCGACGAAGTGTTTGGCGACAGCTGCAACCTCTTCGCTCCCTACTACCGCCAGGTGAGCATGGAGGTGTGGACGCACGACCGCAAGTTTATCGACTCGCTTTTTGCCACCGCCTTTGTTGACATTGCGGCGGCTTTCGACTACTATATGGAACACTACAACCACGGGCATCCGTTCATCCTGGCAGGTTTCAGCCAGGGGGGCAAGGCCGTCGTGGAACTCTGCAAACGTCTCACCGACAGTCAACGCAAACAACTGGTGGCTGGCTATGCCATAGGATATATGGCTACGCAGGAGGACATCGCGAGCTGCCCTGCACTCCGCGAGGCACGTAGCGCTACCGACCTCGGGGTGCTGATATGCTACAACTCGATGGCCACCAGCGACGCCATGCCTGGATTCCTCTACGACAGCCGTTTCTGCACCAATCCTGTCAACTGGAGCGCCGACGCGACGCCTGCCATCATCAACGACAGCACCACGGCGACGGTCGACACCGCCAATAAAGTGCTCATCGTCACGGGTCTCGATCCCGAGCGATACTTCATCCCTCAGCTGGCTCAATATTTCCCCATGGGCAACTACCACCTGCTGGAGATTACCCTCTACAAGGACTTCCTCCGCCAGAACGTTTTCGACCGCTGCCGCGCGACAAAAACACACCATTAGAGAGTGGGCATTGAAGCTGAAAACGAACCGGCCCCGAAGACGCATAGCGTCTTCGGGGCCGGTGATTCATATCAAACCTACGTCAAAGGGTCAGAAGCCCATCCCGAACATCTGCCAGAAGCGCTCCTCCAAGCGTTTCCATGCGGCCGATGTCTCGTCGTAGACCTGGAACGTGTAGTTGTTCACATCGTTGGCCAGCGACTGGGAGGTAAACGAACGCTCCATGTCGGCAAGTCCACTAAAAGCGGCATCCTCCAGACGCTTCAGCTCTGCGTTCATCTCCTTCTTGGTGCGTTGCCAGCTGACGGTAGCCAGCTTGTTGGCCTTGCGGTACTGCCAGATGAGCGCACGCTCGTTGTAGCCCTTCTGCCCGCAGACGGCAAAGGCCTGCGGCAGACGCGTGGTGCCGCTGAAAATGGGGATACGGGGCGACTGACCGGGGTTGTCGACCGACATCCAGCAGACGCCGCCTATGGCATCGGGCAGCCAGTCGCGTAACTGTGCCACGAAGGAATAGGAGCACCAAGCCACGCTGACCGTGCGTCGGAACGTCACCGTACCGGGAGCCAGGTAGTTGAGCGTGTTCTGCATGTTGCCACCCAGCCAGGGGTTGGCTATCGGGCTGACAATGGTGTCGGTATACACCGTGCCGTCGTCACGCTTGCGCTTGGCCGGCATCTTCACGTTGCGGCACATGTCGAGGTCGGTACCCTCGTAGGTGGAGCGGAACAGTTCTATGACCCTGCGCACGTCCACATTGCGGTCTGGCTTCACGCTGAAAGGCAGTTCGTCCATATCCATCGAAAGATGGAGCGACGGAGCCAGGGCGTTGAAGATGAAATATTCGCGCTCACGGAAATTCTTGCCGGCGGCATAGCTGCTGTTGAACGCCTTCCAAAACACAAAGTCGCCCTTGCCATCCCAGAGGCCATACTTCTTGGCCACCTTCTCGCAGTTGTCGGAGCACATGAAATAGTCAGCATTGTCGCGCTGCAACTTGCCGATGCGGGGGATGTTGGCACTCACACCCACATGGTCGTCGGGAATACGCTGTGCTGCCCACACGCCGCCAATCTTGTCACGTCCTTCTCCGAGAATCTCCATCTGCCACACCTCATGCTTGTCGGCCAGCGTGATGCACTCACCACCATCGCCATAGCCGTATTCTTTCACCAGCTTGCCGATAAGGCGGATAGCGTCGCGTGCGTTGTCGCAACGCTGCAGAGCCACACGCTCTAACTCCTCGATGGTGAACATACCCTTGGAGTTGACCAACGTATCGGGGCCGCTGAAAGTGGTCTCGCCAATAGCCAGCTGTTTCTCGTTGAGGCACGGATAAGCCGTGTTCAGATAGGCATAGGTGTGCAACACCTCAGGGATTTCACCCACCAGACGCACCCCCGTAGTGTCGGTAGGCGACACCGTGTGCATCGTGCCCCTGTAGACCTTGTGCTTGGATTTCTCCGGATGGTCGGCAGCGGGCTCCACACGCATCCAAGTGCGGTAGCGGCCGTCGCAAGTGTGCGAGGTGATGACAGAGCCATCATTCGAAGCCAGCTTGCCCACCATGATGGAGGTGCAGTTCTGACCGTCGAAAGCATCGGGATCCCTGTACTGTGCCTGCGCTGTCGTAGCGCAGAGCGCTATTACCAAAACAAAAAGCAAACGTTTCATATACATCATTGTTTAGAATATCAGTTTGTAGAACAATTGAGCCGTGGGCTCGATAATCTCGTCGGGAAAATCGTAGTCAGGATGGTGCAACTCCACATGCGACCTGCCCGCACCGATGCCGAACATCGCTCCAGGGAACTGCATCAGATAGTCGGCAAAATCCTCCGACCAGCGGAACGGCACCTTTACCGTGTTGGCAGGCAGCTCCAGTCGGATGCAGCGTTTGTGCAGAGCATCGACTACCGCCCCATCGTTCTCGGTGGCATAGAAGGGCTCGCGCAGCTCTGTCTCATACTGCAACCCATACAGGGACGCCACCTCCCGAACCGTCTCTTCGGCCTTTTGCAGCAACTCCATGATGGTCTTGTTGGAAAAAGCCCGCAGCGTGAAAGCCACATAGCCGTCGCCTGCCGAGGTGCCGAAAGCTTCCTCCCCCACCCTTGCACATATCAGCGTAGACATGCAAAAGGTGTCGTCCAAGGCCTCATGACCGGCATTGAAAGCGTCGAACCGTTTTATCAGATCTGCCACCGCCAAACCGGGGTTGAGTCCCTTTTCGGGCGTGGAAGCGTGGGTCTGACGGCCATACAGACGAACGATGAAACCACTGGAGGCGGCAGCAAAGGTGCCCCGTATCAACACCACATGGTTGGTGAGGAAACCTGGCAGATTATGAATGCCGTATATGGCACGGATGTCGTATTGCTGGAGGATGCCGCTGCGCAATATCTTCTTGGAGCCGGTGCCTGTTTCCTCTTCCGGCTGAAACACCATCACCACACTCTGACAGCCAGCCGTGCGCACGTCGGCTCTCGCCCCCAGAAGCTGCGCCAACCGCAACAATATGGCAGTATGACCGTCGTGCCCACATTTATGTCCCACATGAGGCACCTGTGAGCAATAATCCAGCGCCAACGTCTCGTTGATGGGCAGCGCGTCGATGTCGGCACGGAAAGCAATGGCCGACGGCTTGTGGTTACCGGAAGCCACGTCGCCCCACACAGCGACTACACCATACGACGAATTGCCCGGCTCGGCACCCACATGTTCATATATCACCGCAGGACGGCACTTGCGCAGCTCGCCTACGATGAAGTCATGCGTATGCACCTCACATCCCGACAGCTCAGGATGCTGATGCAAATGGTGGCGTATCTCAATTGGTGTCAATGCTTATTCTATTTATATAATGGCAAATCAACTATGATATGACGATACCAGCTGCTTGAACACGCGGCCCCTCTCTTCGAAGTTCTTGAAGGCATCGTAGCTGGCTGCAGCAGGCGACAACAGGCATATCTTGCCCTTTTGCGTATGAGCGAAGCACCACTCCACGATTGCAGTATAGTCATTCTTTCTCAATGTATTCCTACCCGTTCCTTTGGCTTTTTCATACGCCTCACAGATGCGTCCGCCGGCAGCACCCACGAAGACAAGGTTGCGTATCGGGCAATGAGCGAGGAACCGTCCCAATTCTTCGTAATCTATCCCTCGGTCGAAGCCGCCGAGTATCAATGTGTCCACCTCTTTGAGCGCCGCAACCGCAGCCATGCAGGCGGCAGGTATCGTGGAAATGCTATCGTTGTAGAACGTCACCCCCGCATAAGTACCCACCAATTCCATTCGGTGTTCCAACCCCTTGAATGCGGCGATGGTGTCAAAAACCACCTGTTCGTTGACACCCAAACTCCGAGCGGCAAGGTAGGCCGCTTCCATATTACTGATATTATGGTCGCCACACAACTGACTCGGCAAGGTCTTCAACCGAGTGCCCAGCTCGCTGCTCAACGTATAGGGCGACACATGACCTGCCATTTCTCCCCGATGCAGCTCCACCAGCTCCGCCAACTCTGCATTATCTGCACAGTAGAAGAAATAATCACCCGAACGCTGTTTCAACGCTATCTGCATCTTGGCCATCTTGTAATCTAAATAGCTATGGTAGTGGTCAAGATGCTCTTGGAACAGATTCAACAATATTGCCGTATGTGGAGCACGATGGATATTCTCCAACTGATGGCAGGAAAACTCTGCCACTATCGTGGTATTCCCATCAATCTGAGGGATGATGTCAAACAGCGGTATACCCATATTGCCCGCCAACAGCACCTCTGTGCCCTCAAGCTTCTCTTCTGCCGCCTTACGCAATATACTATATAGTAATGTCGTCGTCGTGCTTTTACCCTTGGTGCCGGTAATGCCCACCGTTTGGCTGCCATAGACCTGCAGGAACAGGTCTGTCTGCGATGTGATATGGTCGGGCGAACAGAGCCATTCACCATTACCTGCCTCGAACACAAACATAGGTATGCCTGGCGACTTGATAATCATGTCATAGCCACGAGTGGCCTCACCCCGTATATTGTCGTTGCCCTCCACAATAGTGATGTCGGCATGCGGCAGCAACCCTTTCACCAAGCGCTCGGTACTTTTGCCCTCACGCCCGTAACCGGCAATCAGTATGCGACGTCCGCACAACAACGAGGTCAGCTGTTCTTCTTTATACATGATGCCAATATTGCAAGTTCGCGTTCCGAAAGGTTATGGTCTGCAACAAGCGTGTGCAGTTGCGTGACTGGAGGTTGTGGCTGGTATGCTTTCAGCAGCGCCGGTCGGCTGTCGCCATACCATCTTTCGATGGCCATCGACAATGCGGAGTTTACCTCACTGATAGTCCCTACACATTCAAAAGGTTTTACGTCCTCGCGCCCCGTCAACTGATCGAAATAAAGCTGCAGGGAGACATCGTCCAACAAGTCCTTGCCAAATATCCGTTTGAGCTGTTCCGGTGCAATGAAAGGTGACAATATAATATAGGCAAAGAGGCACTTAGGACAGTTTCCGCACCAAATGTCGCTCTTGCTACCAACATTGCAACTCTTGAACACATCGAAGTATTTAGGTTCGCGGGCAAAAAGCATGGCTATTTGCAACTCGCTCAGCGGACGCAGGAAGCTGAAATAGTTGAACGTCTCCGGCGCTATCTCTCCACCGCATATAACATCACGCACATACCGACGGAAATCATTTTCAAACTCCAATGATTTGGAGTACTGGTGGTTTACCTGGGTACCCACCACCGTACTCTCGTTGGCTGATGATTCATTGGAGAGCGCAATATTCCTTCTGCCACTAAAAGCCGCTGCCAGAAGGGTATAGAAAGCCAGCATGGCGCTGAAAGGGGTATGACCATTGAGACACCCTTGCTTGTTGAGGTCAAGCAGCTTGGGATGTATCGTACGACGTATCTCCAAGACATTATCAGACGAGAACCCCGCTTTCTCTGCACAGAGCGTTGTTGCTTCGCGCGGATTCATAATCAGCGGAAGTATGTCACAATTGGCATGCTTCAACGCTTCTAATGTCACCACAGAGTCTTTGCCACCACCAATAGGCACCAAATAGCCGTTGCTTAAGGCAAAACGCATGTGCCCCAAAGCCGATGCTGCGGACATCTCGCAATGTTCAACCCTGATATTGAGAAACTCGTCGTAGGTGGTGGCAATCTTGTTGACATAGAAAAACTCACCAAGACCGTTGAAGTATATCTTTTTCCAAAAAGCCACATCACCACCGCCCGGAACATCCATAAATCCCACCGGAGCGCACCGCACCACCACCGTAGGCGGACAACAGGCCTTCCAATAGCTGATGAGCTCAATCATACCAATATTGAAAACCAGTACATCAAGCAACGGTTTAGGCACGTCAAAATTCAGAAATGACCGACAGGGAAAGAAAGCCGTCGGCTCAAACACAATCTTGTCGCCCAATCTGAACAGAAACGAGAGATGGAAACCGTCATCCTTCACCTCATAGCGATAGCTCTCATAGACAAACTCAGGGAACATAGCCCTGAACGTATTGAAGCTTCTCTGCTTGGACATATATACGAATTGTTAGGAAATGAAAAGGCAGCCGTGCGGCTGCCTTTTCAATCATCCACTTAATCAAGTTTGAACGAGGTCTTGCCGATTTCGTAGCCATTGGCATAGAGCGTCACCCAGTAGAGTCCCGGAGCAAGCGTCAAGTCGGATGCCTTGCGCCACAACATGGTGAGCGGACGGTTCAATCCTGTGTATTCTATATCTTGTTTAAGTGTATACTGCATATTCACGCCATCCATGTCAAACTCTTCGGGTGTACCGTTGCACACCACTCTGTTGTTGGCTGATGCGATGCGGGCATATATAGTAATCGTACCCGGGTCAATAACATTGTTGCGCATAATCTGACCATTGATACGAACAGCCACCATATTAGAGGCCTTGTTGGTTACTTTCACCATGTTACCAGCCAACACACTCTTGCCCGGCGTAGCGGTGAGGTCGGACATCACCAGCACAGAGGCAAGTTTTACCTTCTGAGCCAGTTTTTCATTCTCGGCGAAGAGGGTCTCGCTGTCTGCCAGACGCTCCTGCAATTGGGCGTTCTGGCTGCGCAACTGGGCGTTCTCCGCACGGAGACGCTCTATTTCGGCAGCATAGCTGTCACAGAGTGCCTGCAACTCGGCAAGCTTCTGGTTGACAGTTGTCTTATTGGCAGTACCTGACGTACTGTTCTTCTTGGCCTGTGCCAACTCTTCTTCCTTGGCCTTCAGCGTACGTTGCAGCTCGGCAATCTCCTCCTTCTGGTTTTCCACCTGGCTTCTCAAATCAGCAATTGTTTTAGCGTCGGCGCTGCTGGTCGATTCAGATGACTGAGATCCGACGGTCTGCTCCAAAGCATTCACTTTTGCCTGCAAAGCAGTCACCTGCTGCTGCAACTGAGCTTTTTCGTTGTTGAGTTCACCAATTTGGTTTTCATAACGCTTGGCCTGTTCCCTGTTGTTATTCTGGCAAGCGGCCTCTTTATTCTGAAGGTCGTTCACCTGACTGTTCAGGTCGCTCACCTTCTTGTTGAGAGAAGCAATCTGATTGTTGAGAGAAGCAATCTGCGATTCATATTTGGCGTTATCGCTGTTGGTAGCCGAAGTTTCGCTGGCTGCCTTCTTGTTGGCTTCCAGTTCAGCTTGCAGCGACTCTATCTGTCCCTGCAGCTGGTCTATGCGTGTCTGATATTGTTTAACCTGAGCATCGCAATTCGAGCTGTTGTTTGCGCTGTTCTGCTGCAATGTCTTCACTTGGGCATTGAGACGGCTCACCTCATCGTTCAGCGCCGTAATCTTTTTGTTAAGGTCGCTGTTGGTACGGTTCAGCGAAGCATTCTTATCCTCGGAGGCCTTGAGCTGTTTGTTCAGTCCTGCCACCTGTGACTCACAATTGCTGTTTGCAGCAGCCGCTTTCTTGTTGGCAGCGACTTCGGCTTCTAGTTTATCCACCTGCCCCTGCAATTTTGAAATCTGTGATTTGTATTGCTTGATTTGGGCATCGTTGTTGCCATTGTTGTTGCTGCTTTGAAGACTTTTCACCTGGGCATTGAGACTGTTTATCTGCCCATTGAGGGTATTGATTTTCTTGTTGAGGTTGGTGTTGTCAGTTGTCAGCGAGGAGTTCTTGCTGTTCAAGCTATTCACCTGGCTGCGTAAACTGTTGATTTGCGACTCCTGCTGGGCAATCTGTTTCTTCAGCTTGGCTGCCTCATTGCTGGACGCTGCCGTATTGTTGCTATTCTGCAGTTTCTGCAATTCCTTGGATTGCTGGTTGAGCTTTTTCTGCAGCTGGGCTATTGCATTTTCTTTCTCCTTGATTTCCTTTTTCAACTGCTTGGCCTCTTCGCTATTGCCATCGGGACGTGCGGCAGGTTTCTTGCCACCCATCTGGTCAATGAGGTCTTGAATTTCTGCGGCCTGCATGTTGATAAGACTGTCTTTCTCGCTCATCTGCTTGTCAAACTCTACATTCGAGTCTCTCAACTTCGCATACTTCGTCATAATGGAGTCGTACTGCTGGCGAAGTTGGGCCACTTCTTCATCCGATACTCTGTCGCTGTTGCATGACTGGAAAGTGAACACTCCAGCTGTCACCACGCAGACAACTGTCAGAAAGCGCTTTGTTGTAGTCATTTTCATTTTTATTTATCTATTTATTTTATTATTATCGTGAAAAATGCTATCTTTGCAAAATATTCAAAACGATGTTGCAAAAGTACAAACTTTTTTTATGGTCACCATATATGGGTGTAAAAAAGATATGAACAAGAAACATTCAATATTGTTGATAATTATCCTGACCACCAGTGTCGCTACACCACTTAGAGCCCAGTGGATATTACAATTTCAGAACGCCTCTGGATATGCTTTATTCCGCGACCAAGGAGTATCACCACTCTCATACCACGGTGCTTCTACCGCCCCTGCGCTCAATTTGGTTTTCACCCCTCACACCTCCAAGGGCTGGCGGTTCTCTCTCCAAACCCAAGCCGCTATAGGCGGATATGAAGACGCTGCGGCACCTTTGTTCAACTTCAGCACCATCGGAGGTCACGCCCAGCTGCGCATCAAAGCCACTCATCTTCTGCCGTATCCCATCACGGACACACCGTCGCCATGGAGCTTCCGCGTCGGTGCGTCAACCGACAACCGGCTATGGATGTCGTACAACCCCAATCTCGAAAACGCCAGTTTTGGACTCTCCGACTTCTTTACCATCCATATCCACAGTCGTGCCGAACTCCGCTTCGGACGCAAAAGCTACAATGCCGACTCCTCCACAGTCACACATGGACGATGGCTGGCTCACGGCGAGATAGCAATTGCTCCAATAGCCCTGGTATATCGCCCTGGTTACGCATACCTTGACAATTACAACAGCAACGAAGAGGGCGTCATACACACCGTACTGACATCCTACACATGGAGTGCGACCCCTCTGTCTGCCATTGAGAGTGATATAGGTGTCACACGACTGCTGCACAACGGCAACCGCGTGGGACTGGCGTACCGTTGGTACTACCTCAGCAGCGGTAATGCATGTTATTCACGTTTCGAACAAGCAGCCCACCTGCTCGTCATCAGTTTAGATTTCCAGCTATGAAACACATTCCACACCCATTCCGACTCATACTACTGGCAGCAATCATCACGACATGCTGCTCCTCGTGCGAGAAAATATTTATGGAGTCAGATCCCGAAGGCACTCCCACCAGCACATTCCAATATCTGTGGCAGAAAGTGGATGAGCAATACGCTTTCTTCGACGTCAAAGCGGTAAACTGGGACAGCGTGCGTCTCGTCTATGCCCCTCTTGTGACAAACGACATCAGCAACGACAGCACCTTTGCCGTTCTCGCAGCCATGCTCAACTGCCTCAACGATGGTCACGTCAACCTCACCTCTCGCTACGACGTATCGCGTTGTGAGGCGGTCTACACCCGCATGTACGAACGTATGCAAATCGATCCGCGCGTTGTCGCGTTGCACTATCTCGGTCCCGACTACCATTCCACCGGAGGATTCCGACACAACGGTCTACGGCACGACAGCGTCATCTACGTACGTTACAGTTCTTTCTCGGGCAGCGCAAGTCCCAAGTATTTCGATTACATCGTGCATCACTATCCTAAGGCACATGGGCTTGTCCTGGATCTCCGACAAAACGGCGGCGGCATGATAGAGAACGTATGGAACCTGCTGCGGATGCTGCCATACTCAGGCAACAAGCTCTACGAAACGCAGATAAAATCAGGACCCAAACACAACGAATTTTCCCCGTTAGAGAGCGTCTTTACGCCGCACAACCTTGACAACTACAAACCCTACGACAAACCCATGGTAGTGCTCACCGACCGCGGCAGCTACAGCGCGACCTCGTTCTTTGCACTCTGCTGCAAATCATACCCCAATGTCACCACATTGGGCGACACTACAGGTGGCGGACTCGGCCTGCCCAACGGAGGTCAGCTGCCCAACGGCTGGTATTACCGGTTCAGCATCACCCGCACCATAGCACCCGACGGTGGCAACTACGAGAACGGTGTGCCTCCAGACGAAACCCTCTTCCTCGACACCATAGCCACGCGACAAGGACACGACAATATTATCGACCGCGCCATCGCAATCATATTAAATGAATAACGTACAAACGTCACTTCCCACTACCACTATGCTCATCACCAAATTCAGAATACGCGCCAGCTATCCAAATTTCTTCATGGTGAAGAAATATGCCGACGAAGGACGCGACGTATTCAACCGCAACATCGACGACAAAGAGAACCGCCTTCTCGGCAACAAGCCCGGCACTGTACGATACCTCCTCGACACCGACCCACAGGACGGTCCCATGCGCGAATATCCGCCCCGCTGGTACGATATGTACTATCTCCTCAAAAGCCGCGACGACCGTCAGAAAAGATACCTCACCCAGCTTATCATCGAGAGTTACGGGCTCCACGGGGTGACCGAAGGACTTTATACACAACAGGAGTATCTTGACGCCATCGATCGTCTACAGGAGGAACGCGACACTTTTCGTAGGGAATGCGCCGACTACGTAGCCGCCAACCCGCTGTACGAGAACAGTTGCCTTGTCACCACACTCAGCAGCGGAGAGTTTTCCGACGAGGAGATTAGCCACAAAGGGCACATGCTCCTTGACCTCACCCGCGAATGTTTCCCCGTTCCCGACTTCTGCATTCTCACCGCTGAGGCCTTCGACCACACCGACCAACTGCCCACGCTGCTTGAAGAGGCCATCCGCGACCTCGAAATCATGACGAACTGTACCCTGGGAAGCAGCCGCAATCCGCTCCTGTTCGCCATCCGTTGCGCTATGCCGCAGTACATTCCGGGACTCATGCCCACGCTACTCAACATCGGCTGCACCCGCCAATCCTACCAAGCCCTAAAACGCAACTATGCCGACACTATGGCCAACCGCGTGTACCTGAGTACACTGCACGCCCTCTGCGAGATGCTGGGCCTTGAGAAGAAGTACGACCGCAACGACACGCACCTCAACACCGACATACAGTCGCAGCTCATCAGTCAGATGGAAACCGACATCGAGCATCAGCGTCCCGACGGGAAACGGTTGCTCACCGATGCGCACTACCAAGCGCTCTGCCTGGTGGAACACGTACGGCAGTTCTACCTGCAGAACCAGGACCTCATCCTCACATTTATGCAAGGTAAGCGGGCACATCCCTCGTTTATCCTTCAGCGAATGGTGTGGACCATCGGTAACAACGAATCCTACCCCGGCGTGCTCTACAGTCGCCACAGCCGCAGTGGCAAAGGGCGGCAGATCGAGAGTTACAGAAACATCTTCGGCGAAGAAATCATGACCGGCGACGTTACCTCCGAGGACCGCAGCTATACCGACCGCAACGAAATCAAAGACGACTTCCCTGCCGTCTTCCACTTCGACCCCCTGTTGCCATTGCTCGAACACCGCTACAAATCGCCCGTCACCATCGAATTTGCTGTTGAGACGCGACCGCGCATGGTCAGTCTTTTCTCCGTGCTCCAGCTCAACGCCTGCGAAATGACGGGCAGCGCGGCGCTCATCTCCGCCATCGACCTGCTCAAGGAGGGACGCATCACCGAGGCCGACGTTGTGGACCTCATCAAGCCATACCACCTGCGCCAAATAGTGAGTGCCGCTATCGACGACGCCTCCATGTCACGTCTCCAATTCTTCGGCAACGGCCTCAGCGTCCTGCCCCGCACCGCCATCACTGTCACCCTCTGCTTCAGCGTTGCACACGCCAGAGAGCTGAAAGCCAAGGGTCAGGCCGTATGTCTCTGCCAGGAACGCTTCGTGCCCGAAGACACCATCACCCTCAACGAGATTGATGCCATATTCAGTATGACACCTGCAGCCATCCACGTGGTCACCGCCTGCCGCGGTTACGGCATCCCCGCTTTTATGGATCTGCAGTCCTACGGCATCAATATGCATACCGACGACGACGGACGCAGTTATATCGTCAACAGAAACGACCTGCGCATCTACGAAGGCGACCAAGCCACCATCTCCTCCAAGCAGCAGACCATCTATCTCGGCGTGGCCGACTTCAAGCCCGCACGCTTCACTAAATACCTGCACAACCAGCCCGTCGTTCTCGACCCGCAGGAACGGCAGTTCTTCCACGACATGAAGTCGGCCTACGAACGCTACCAGGAAATCATCACCTCGCAGGAGGCCTCACTCGTCAGCAATCTCGACAAACTCGCACGCCTGATACGCTGCGACCTGCAGAGTCAGCCCGACACAGCCAAAGGCATCGTCAACAACTGGTACGACGCCAATCCCGACCTCTATGTGCGTCAGGTGCTACAAGGCAAGATGGGATCACACCAAGACTTCTCGCGCGTTTTCGACCTGCTCACCAAGAGACGCAAAATCGACTTCTTCCGCCGCGTCACCGATGCCTGTATCCGCCAGAAACTCTCAGGCCTCCAAGCCGGATCTTTCATGCTCGGACGCTTTATCGCCAAACCACTTCCTTCCGCCGTATGGAATCACTTGAACGGCACCGTTGTGGCCTTTCTCCTGAACGAGTACGTGCTCTACGAAAAATACCTCCACGTGCTGGAGGAGGTGGGCGAGATAAAGCTGGCACGGGCCCACAGCCGCATCGAGACAGAGGGAATTGACAATATGGTCATCTCCAACTTCGACCTCGTCAACTTCGCCCCGCTGCTGTACTCCAGCCACGACTGGAGCTGCGTGGCCTCCGAACTCGAACAGATGGAACACCAGGACAACACCCACCTCCTCGTCGAGAAGCTCAGCCGTCCCGTCGACGAGGTACTTGAACTCGACAAACCATGGAAACGCGCCCAGGTGGAA
>CACXCY010000156.1 GCA_902766265.1 uncultured Bacteroidota bacterium | reverse complement strand
TTTTGATACTAACTGGGTGGTGCCGCTGGGACCTAATGTGAATGGGTTTGAAAAGGATTTGGAGGAGTTTTTAGCCTCACCCCAGCCCTCCCCTCAATTAGCCTCACCCCGACCCTCCCCTCAAGGGGAGGGAGAGTATGTCTCTAGGCGGGTGGTGGCTTTGAGCTCGGGAACGGCGGCGATACATCTGGCCCTGGTTGCTTGCGGCGTTGGCCCTGGCGATGAGGTGTGTACACAGAGTTTTACGTTCTGCGCGTCTGCAAACCCGATTGCTTATCTGGGTGCTACGCCTGTCTTTATTGACAGTGAGCCGGATACTTGGAACATGGATCCGGAACTGTTGGAGGTGGCTATCAAGGACCGCATAGCTAAGACGGGTAAGAAGCCCAAAGCGATTGTGGCGGTGTCGCTGTTCGGCATGCCGTACCGGATTGATAAGATTATGGAGATAGCTAATCGCTACGAGATTCCTGTTATCGAGGATGCTGCCGAGGGCTTGGGTAGCCGCTTCAACGGGAGACCGCTTGGCACGTTTGGCAGATATGGCGTTCTCTCCTTCAATGGTAATAAGATGATTACCACTAGTGGAGGTGGTGCTTTGATATGCAGTGGCCCCACCCCCGACCGATTGGCCTCACCCCGTCCCTCCCCTTCAGGGGAGGGGGGATATGCCTCTTCACAGCCCTCCCCTAAAGGAAATGGGGGATTGATTGCTTGTGCCCATACGGCTGATCCGACGATGTATGGGTTGCTGAAGGAATATGCTGAAGAAAATAGAAAGAAGCCGACTGAGGCTGAGTCTGTGGCGTGGGGGCTGCTTCGTGACAATCAGACGGGGTACAAGTTTCGCAGGCAGCATGTCATAGGGGATTATATTGTAGATTTTGTGTGTCTGGAAAAGATGCTTGTGGTTGAGATTGATGGCGAGTACCATAACGAGTGGGAACAGCAGATAGATGATGCGGCTCGTACGGAGTGGCTTGCTATAAAAGGTTTCAGGGTGATGCGTTTCACCAATGCTGAGGTGTTATCCAATCCGGAAGAGTTTCTTAAAGACGTGATTGATGCTCTCGCACATCAGAACACCCTCCCTGTTGGGGAGGGTTGGGGTGGGGCTCAGACCATCATGTGGCTGGCCACACAGGCCCGTGAGAGCTATCCTTATTATCAGCACGAGAAGGTAGGGTACAACTACCGTATGAGCAACATCTGTGCTGGTATCGGTCGCGGACAGATGACGGTACTTGGCGAACATCTTGAGCATCACAAACATGTGCAGCATCTTTACGAGGAATTATTGGCTGATGTGCCAGGAATCACTGTTCATAAACAGCCGGTTTCAAGTTTCAAGCTTCAGGATTCAGGTGAAAAGGTTCCTGTCTATGACAGTAACTATTGGCTTTGTACGATTTGTCTTGATCCTGATATGAGAATCAAGGGGCAGGAGAATGCTTACAAGACTATTGTGCAAGGTGCTGTGGGGGGGGCTGCTGGTGTTATTCATGCTGCGGAGTGCGTGACTACGGATTGTCAACCTAACGACAACGTGGAAGCTCTGCGTGTATATATGGACGCGGCTGGTGTAGAGGCAAGACCGGTATGGAAACCTATGCATAAGCAGCCCGTATATCTTGGAGGAGAGGTGCAGGTGTCAAGTTTGACTTCGTCTACGCCCCTGCATTTCGGCAAAGAAAGCGAGCTTTCTCTGCGCTCTGCTTTGGCTCGCGAGCTTGATGAGCGAACTTCCGGGGCTATCAAGTGTCAAGTTTCAGGAGACACGTTTCAAGTTCCAAGTTCCAAGTGTCAAGAGGGGGCGATTCTCTGTCAGACTTCTGACAAGAGTGTGGCTTACGTTAATGGTGTATCTGAGGCCATCTTCAAGGTGGGCATGTGTCTGCCTGCCGGGCCGTATGTGACAGATGATGACGTCCGGTATATTGTTCAATGTATTAAAGACGCTATCATCTGACCTTGACTATAACTATAACCTTGACCTTGACTTTAACGTTAACGATGGCTGGTGCACGGAATTTCAGGGAGTATCCCGTATGGAAAGAGGCAGTCGCTTTTGCGACTTACGTTTACGAAGTTACAGGCAAGATGCCTTGGTTTGAGAAGAAGGGTCTTTGCGATCAGTTGCAAAGAGCTGCTGTCTCAATCAGTTCAAACATAGCCGAAGGGTCTGCAAGGGCATCCGATGCAGACTTTTCCCATTTTCTAGACTTTGCTCTAGGTTCAGCATTTGAGGTTGAAACTCAGTTGACAATAGCCAAAAATGTGGGGTATCTTGATAATCTTGACCATAACGTTGACGTTAACTATCAAGAACTGATGGATAAACTCCATAGCATAGAACGTCAACTGCAAGGATTAAAGAACTCTATCCGTAAAGGTTAAGTTATCTGACCTTAACTTTAACCTTGACGTTAACGATGGCTGGCGCTCGGAAAGAATAAAAAAGAATAAAGAAGAATAAAAGGGTGTAGAGACGGGAGATAATGAAGACATTTGAAAGAAAGCGTTGCAAGTGTTTGCAACGCTTTCTTTTTGTATCTGTATGTGCTTTTGAAGGTTAGCGGTGCCAGAAACGGGGCAGGAAGAGGATGATGACGGTGAGGCACTCCAGTCGTCCCATCAGCATCAGCAGGGAGGCAATGTATTTGGCTACGACGGTAAACCCTGCATAGCTGCCGAATCCTCCTGTGGCCCCCAGCCCGGGTCCGTAACCCGTGATGCAGGCGATACAGGCACCAAAGGATTCTGTGGCGTTGACTCCGCTGAGCATCAGTAGCAACACCCCGGCGATGATGGTGAACAGATAGACAAAGAAGATTACCATCACGTTGTTGATGATGGGATGTGTGACAGGCATGCCGTTCAGCCGCACTGGGTTGATGGCATAGGGATGCAGCCGGTTGCGCAGTATGTTGCGGGTGTTGCGGAACAGGATGAGTACGCGCATGATTTTCAGTCCTCCGCTGGTGGATCCTGCCATGCCGCCACAGAGGGAGAGCATGACGTAGAAGAACAGAATGGGAGTCCACCAAGTAGATGTGTCGGCTACCAACGATCCTGTGGTGGTGAGTACGCTGATTGTCTGCACGGTAGAGCAGCGTAGCGAATCGCTCCAGCTCCAGTCCATTTTGTAGTGCAGCGCCAGTGCTACGACGGCAATGGCAAGAACCGCTATGCCGAGGTAGAAACTGAATTGGTCGAGTTTGTGTCGGATGCGTCGGTAGCGGAAGGTGGCGAGGTAGAACAGCAGCATGAAGTTGATGCCGCTGAAAAACATGGCCAGTGCCAGGATGTATTGTTGCTGTATGGTGATGGCACTCAAACTGTCGTTGTAGATGGAGAAGCCCCCTGATGAGATGTTGGTGAACACCAGGTTGACGGCATCCCAGACGTGCATCCCCGTGAGACGTAGCAGCACAACAAATACAAGTGTGAGTGCGATGTAGATGACTAGGGTACGACGGATGGTGGTGCTGACGGATGACGAGGTCTTATCGACACTCTCCGCTCCGGAGGCCTCGGCTGTGTATAAGCTGTATTTGTTGATGCCCAATGAGGGCACTATGGCTAATATCAACAGGATGATTCCGAAGCCCCCAATCCACTGGGACATGCTGCGCCACAGCAGCACTGAGGGTGGGAGATGCTCGATGTCGGCAAAGATGGTGGCTCCCGTCGAGGTGAATCCTGACATCGATTCGAAAAGGGCGTCGGAGAAGCTATGCAGCGCCCCTGTGGCCAGGAACGGCAGGGTGCCGAAGGTGGAGAGTACTACCCATATCAGGGCGACGATGATGTAGGGCACTCTGCGGTCTACCCGCTCGGTCTGCTTGGCAATGGACAGCAGCATCAGCAGTCCGATGCAGAGGGTGAAGAGTCCACAGCAGAGCATCTGGGCAGTGGTGCCGTCGTGGAAATGCAGCGACGGTATGATGCATAGCAGCATCATAGCCCCTTCGCCCATGAGCGGGATGCCCAAGGGTCGCAATATAGCGTATATGTCGGTGCGTTTCATGGAGTTATCTTTCTTGTCAACGTCTCCAATAGGCGGGGGAGAATATGGCCAGGATGGCAAAGATTTCTATGCGTCCCACCAGCATCAGTACCATCAGCGTCCATTTGGCCAGTGGCAGCAGGTTGCCGTATTCGAAGTTGGCTCCCAATGCGTTGATGAGGGGCGACGGACCTAAGTTGCCGATGTTGGCTGCCGCTACGCATACGGCTGTGGGGATGTCCACGCCGCAGATGGTCAGCACGAAGGCACCTCCTACTATAAATATGATATACATGAACGCAAAGGCGAATATCTTGTTGATGTATTCGTCGGAGATGCGTTCCCCGTCGATAGTGACACTGAATGCGACATTGGGGTGCAGCATACGGGTGAAATAGTTGTGCACATAGCGTCTCAGTATCATCAGTCGTTTGATTTTAAGTCCTCCTCCGGTGGACCCTGCTGATGCGCCCACGATGATGAGGAAGAAGGTGACTCCCGACACGGCAAGGGGCCACACATGGGGGGTGGGCAGCGACAGTCCGCAGGTGGAGATGGTCGAGGCCACATGGAACAGTGAGTAGCAGACCGACCTCTGCAGCGGGTATCCTTTCAGGAAGAACGCTACAGCGGACAACACTGCGGCTCCGGCAAAGATGCCGACATAGATGCGGAACTCTTCGTTGTGCGACAATAGCCGGATTTTGCCTGTGGCGAGCTTGTAGAGCAGCGCTATGTTGACGCCGGAGATGAACATGAACAGTGTAATGAGTGCCAGCGAGAGTTGCGACATGCCTGCCAGCCCTGCCGTATGCACCATGAAGCCCCCTGTGGAGATGGCACTTGTGGCGATGCAGAAGGCGTCGATAAACTCATTGCCACACAGCAGCAGCAGTATCACCAGCCCGACGGTCAGCCCCAGGTAGATCATCCACATCAAGCTTACGCTGGTGGCAAGGTGGGGATGGAGTTTGCGCTGTATGGTGCCGGAGAACTCGGCATCGTAGAGCTGCACTGACCCTACATTGAGTTTCTTGAGCAGGGCTATAATGAAGAGTATAAGCCCCAGGCCTCCAATCCACTGCGTCATGCTGCGCCATACCAGCAGGCCTTGCGGGGTGTGGTCCAGGTCTTTGATGACCGACGCTCCTGTGGTGGTGAATCCGGAGAACGACTCAAAGGCGGCATCGGTGAAACTGCCTGTGGCTCCTGTGAACAGGTAGGGCAATGAGCCGGTCAGGGGTACCAGCAGCCAGATGATGCTGGTAATCCAGAAGCTCTCTTTTTCGTGCAACTCATAGGAAGCGTTGTGCCCGAGGATGTTGCGTAGCATCAGCCCTAACAGCAGGATGATGACGCCCGATAGGGCGAGGTCGAATTGGGCTCCGTCACGGTAGTAGAGCGACACTGCCAACGGGAAGACCATAGCGCACGACAGGATGATAAGCAGCATGCCTGACAGCCGTGCTATCAGCTTGAAGTTGAATCTGCGGATGCGCATCTGGCTCGGGTCGAAGATCCGGGTACCGTAGTTGGCTATTTTCTCGGCAACGTTCACCCTTGCTGTTATTCAAATATTCGCGACACTTGGTTCATCAGTTTCGGCAGGGTGAAGACCACTACTTTGTCCTTCTCCTGCAGCTGTGTCTCGCGTGTGGGCAAGAGGGTCTCGCGTCCACGGATAATGCCTCCTACGGTGGAGCCCACAGGCAGGTGTAGCTCTCCGATGGGCTTGCGGGTGGCTGGTGCCCGTCGACCTACCACCAGCTCGATGAGTTCGGCGTTGGTGCCGCTCAGCCATTTGCTGCTGATGGCTGAACCTTTGACGATGAAACGTGCTATGTAGCTGGCTGTGATAAGTTTCTTGTTGATGATGGTATCAATGCCCACGTCTTGGGAGATATTGATAAACCCTGTGTTCTCCACCAGGGCGATGGTACGTTTCACTCCCAGCCGACGGGCATGGAGGCATGTGAGGACGTTGGTTTCCGAAGAATCGGTGACGGCTATGAAGGCATCGTTGTTCTCTAAACCTTCGTCTTTCAGAAACTCGATGTCGGTGGCGTCGCCTTTGAGGACGAGGGTCTTTTTTAATATGGTGCTCAGTTCGTTGCAGCGAGCGGGGTCGCATTCCACCAGTTTGATGTGCATGCGATTTTCGAGGTTGATGGCTGCATAGCGACCGATGCGTCCTCCTCCGGCAATCATCACGTTGCGGATGTTCACGTCGGTCTTGCCTACCAGTTTCATTACCGACTCCATCTGGTTGGGTTTGCTGATGATGTAGGCCAGGTCGCCAGTCTGGAAGGTAAAGTCGGGGTGGGGGATGATGGTCTCTGAGTTGCGGAGTATGGCTACCACACGTACTTGCAGGGAGGTGTAGGTCTGTACCAGTTCTCTCACGCTGCGTCCCACAATCTGCGATTCGCTCTCGAGACGGATGAGGTACATGGTCAGCAGTCCGCCCGAGAAATCGAAGAAATCGGTTGCCACATTGTTGTTGAGCAGATTGGTGATTTCTTTGGCTGCGATACGTTCGGGGCACACCATTTCGTCGACGCCCAGGTCGCGGAACATCTCTCGGTTCTCTTGCGCCAGCAGTTCTGCATTGGTGATGCGCGCTACCGTCTTCTTGGCTTTCAGCTTGTGAGCCAACATGCATGATATCAGATTGAATGGCTCGTCGTGCAGCACTGAGATGAACAGGTCACAGTCGTCCACATTGGCATTGCTCAGCACTGCAGGTGAGGTGGGGTCGCCCGCAATGGTGAGTACATCGGTAGCCGTCTTCAGGCGTTCGAGTAGGTCGGAAGGGGGACCTATCACCGTAATGTTGAAATCCAGTTCGTTCAGCGACTTGGCCAGATGGAGTCCCACCTCTCCGTCGCCCGCAATAATGATGTTCATAGTCGTATGCGGCTTTGCGTTTTATCCGGCTGCGGTATTGTGCCGTGCCGTTGGGTCATTGTTTGTGCCAGATGCCTTTGTCTTTTCCGTCGTCGGTCACTATCTCCAGGAGGTCTTTCTCAATCTGGCAGACGATGTAGGCGCTGAGGGTGTCTACCTTCACTGAGAAGTTGCCCTCGGAACAGTCTTTGAGCAATATGCCTTCCATGCCTTTCAGGGGACCCTCTATCACACGCACACGGCTGCCTTTCTTCAGCTGCTCTGTGCGTGTGACAAAGACTTCTGTCTCTGTGGCCAGCAGGCGACGGATGTTCGTTATCTCCTCGTCAGAGATAAAACCGATAGTGTCTCTCGTGGGCCCGAAAGCCACAATGGTCGCCACGCCGTCGGTCTTCCTGATGAGGTCTATCTGTTTGGAGACGATACGCACGAATACATAGGAGGAGAACAGTGGCACCTCCACCCATTTGTTGCGGTCCGACCACTTGTGCAGCTGGCGATGCAGGGGCAGGTAGCTCTCAAACCCTTGTTTCTTCAGATTGGCATCGACTTTCTTCTCCGCACGTGGCTTGGTATAGAGCGCAACCCATTGGGGTTCATTCCATTGTTGGCTTTTTCGTTCCATATATGCTCCATAAAATAGAGTGCAAATGTACGATTTATTTGGTTTTCTCTGCAAGTTTTAACGGAGAAGACGTATCTTTGCAGGGAAATTCATTTCTATAGAAACAGATTAACAGAATAAAAATCAAACCGATGAATACTATTGAACTTCTCTTGAACCACCGCAGTGTGCGTCGCTATCAGAACCGTGCCATCCCACAGGAGGTGCTGAACCGGGTCCTGGAATGTGGAATGCGGGGTCCAAATACGGGCAATATGCAGATATATAGCGTCGTGGTGACGCAGGAACCTGAACTGAAATCCCGGTTGGCTCAGCTGCATTTCGGTCAGGGTGCCTCTTGTGCTGCATACCTTACGGTCTGTGTGGATATCAACCGTTACCATCATTGGTGTCGTCTGCGTGGTTGCGACGAGCCCTACGACAACTTTCTCTGGCTGATGAGCGGTACGGTCGATGCCAGCATCTGTGCCCAGAATATCTGTGTCGCTGCTGAAGCCGAGGGACTGGGGTGCTGCTATCTGGGTACTGTACAGTATAATACGGAAAAGATTGCCCAGCTGCTTGACTTGCCCAAGGGGGTGGTTCCAGTGGTCTGTCTCTCGATGGGTTACCCTGACGAAGAACCTGCACTGAGTGAGCGGTTGCCGCTGGAGGGTGTGGTACACTATGAGAAGTACCACGACTATAGTGACGATGACATCGAGAAGGTGCATGAGGTGCGTGAGCAGTTCCCGTTCAACCAGGAGATGGTGCGTCAGAACAAGACTCGCAACCTTGCTGAACTTTTTACGGCTATCCGCTACCCCAAGACCACCAACGTGTCGGTATCGCGCGATTTGCTTGACTTTGTGAAGCAGGCAGGATTTATGAACCAATAGGGTGTCCTATGGGTGCGAGGGCTGCATTGCTATAAGAAATTCCCTACCATAAGCAGGAGAACTGGATGTGGTAGGGAATTTCTTTTTTATCCTATATGATTGAGTGCGGTTACTGGACGTCGCGGGCGTCGAGGGGCTGTGCCAGCAGACCAGTGAACTTATAGGAGTTGTCGAACTCCATACGGGTGTATTTCTTGGTGCCCGATTTCTGTTTCTGGCTCACCACGCAGTAGGTGTAGGGTTTGGGCTTCTTGCCGTCGGCACCACGGTATTTGGCGTCGAATTCGTACACTACCATCTTCTCAATCTCGTATTTCTCGCCTTTGAATTTCTCAGCCAGATATTTAAGGATGGCGGAGGTGTAGCGCTCTTTGGCCAGCACCTTGCCTGTCTTGGTCAGGGTTTCGGTCTCGGTGTTGTAGACGGCTTCGAATTTGTTTTTCTGGTTGTTGGTGTAGTAGGCCACAAATTCGCCGTTGGCACGTTGATACCAGTCGGGACCCTCAGCCAGACGGGCTGCAGGATAGCGTTTGTTGAAGTTGGCCACGATGGCTTCGGAGGGTTCGGGACGGGGCTCTTCAACCACATCGGGCTTCGGGGCTCCACGCTTCTTGGCGTAGCGGTTGGCGCGCGATTTGTCCTTCTCGGCCTCTTTGTGCACGCTCTCGTCGTTGGGGTTCTCGTGGGTGTAGTAGTCGCGTTTCACCACATCGGGGTCGGGGGCTGTGCTTTTCTGCAACTTGCCACGGGTGTCGAATATCAATTCGCAGTCTTCCGAGCCCACGCCTTTCTTGATGATGATCATGCGGTAGTAGTTGTCGCCGCTCATCTCTTCGACGTAGTATGTCGATTTGATGCGGTAGCCAGGGTAGTTGTTGACGAAGTAGGTGTTCATCAGGGTAGGACATTCGTTCAGCTCGATGGGGAAGGAACTGTACTGCCACTCACCGGAGGCGGTGAAATAGCAGTGGCCTTCCTGACCGTCGGTGACGAACTCGGCAATGTATTGTCCAGGTGCCTGATACCAGGTCTTCACCTTGTAGGATTCGTAGGTTTTTGATAAGGTGATGAGTACCGACTTGGGTACTGCGGTCTCTTTCACCTTGGTCTGAGCTGCTGCCAGGAGAGGCAGACACATCAGTGCGACAAGAAAGATCTTTTTCATCTCTGTTGTGTTTTACTGTTTTGCTTAGATAACGACCGTCTGTTAAAAATATTGTATACGTCCTATAATTTGAACAGTACGTCCTTGCGGTCGGGGCTGGTGCTGACAGCGGTGATGGGCACACCTACCTGCTGTTCGATGGCATGCAAATAGTCGAGCATCTTTGTCGGCAGCTTGTCGAAACTATTGATGCCTACCAAGCTCTGCTTCCAGCCAGGGAAGGATTTGAGTTGTGGGTGTATCTCGACAGTATTGTATTCAAATGGCAGTTCGTCGGTCTGCTTGCCCTCGATCTCGTAAGCGGTACACATCTTAATTTCGTCAAAGTCGTTCATCACATCGGGCTTGGTTACCACCAGGTCGGTCACGCCATCGAGCATACAGGCATAGCGCAATGCGGGGAGGTCAATCCATCCGCAGCGGCGAGGACGTCCTGTGGTGGAGCCATATTCGTGGCCATTCTCGCATAGTGTCCGTCCCGTCTCGTCGAACAGCTCGGTGGGGAAAGGACCGGCACCCACACGGGTGCAGTAGGCCTTGGCGATACCGTAGATGCGTCCCACACGCGAAGGGGCTACGCCCAGTCCCGAGCATACGCCGGCGGCTACGCAGCTGCTGGAGGTGACAAACGGGTAGGTGCCGAAGTCAACATCGAGCATGGCTGCCTGAGCACCTTCTGCCAGTACCTTCTTGCCCTCGTCGAGCATACGGTTGATGAAATATTCGCTATTGATGAGCTTGAATTGTTTGAGCGTGTCGAGCGATTCCATCCATTTGGCTTCGTATTCGTCCAGGGTCAGACCGTCGATACGGAAGTCGTTGAGGTTGAAATTGAGTGTATGGGCAGTCTGCAGATGCTGGAATTTCAGCAACTCGAAACGTTCACGGAAGTCGGGGGCGAGGATGTCACCGACGCGCAGTCCTGAACGGGCTATCTTATCCGTATAGGTTGGGCCTATGCCTTTGAGGGTGGAGCCGATTTTCTGGTTGCCCTTGGCTTGTTCGTTGGCAGCGTCGAGCATGCGGTGTGTCGGCAGGATGAGGTGGGCTTTCTTGGAGATGTACAGGTTTGCTTCAGGACAAGCCCCTTTCTGACGCAGGGCCTCGATTTCCTGCTTGAAGATGCAGGCCTCGATGATGACGCCATTGCCGATGACGTTGATTTTGTCTGTGTGGAATATGCCCGAAGGGATGATGTGGAGTACATGCTTGATGCCGTTGAACTCCAGTGTGTGTCCGGCATTGGGACCGCCTTGGAAGCGGGCTATCACGTCGTAGTGAGGGGTGAGTACATCGACAATCTTGCCTTTGCCTTCATCGCCCCATTGCAGGCCTAACAGAACATCTACTTTGCTCATTTTGCTGTTTCAGATGATTTAAAGTGGTATCTCGGACATTTGTCCGGTATGTTTATAAACTTATTTGTTACAATCTATTAAACTGGCGCACGGCTAGTGGACCTGTCCGCCAAAAACAATGCGAAAATACAGATTTATTTTCATTTTTGACTTTGAGGGAGGCAAATTTTTATCAACAAGCGAAAGAAACTGTCGGACGCTATGTGAGTTACCCCGTTTGCTCCTTATTCCTTGTCGCGTTCGGCTTTGAACCACTCCACAAATTCCGGCAGGTCGTCCATCGGATGGAATCCTTCTCCAGCTGGGTCGTCGGGAAGGGCGCAGGTGTCGAGATATCCTATCAATGTGGCGCAGTCGAACTCGCCAATCATGGCCTCGATGGTTACATATACTCCTACCAGCTGGTCTTCGTCGTCCACAGGGTTAGGCAGTGCCACGCGCAGTCCCAGAATGTCGGGCTCCTCCTCGTTTTCCAGCTGCTGGAAGAACATCTTGCTGCTTTCAAAGCGGTACTTGGCAAAGGTCACGTTCACCCCTTTGCCGTGGGGCTGTTTGAAGGCCACAAACTCCCACCAATCCAGGTCGGGGGCGTTGTCGGTCAAAGCTATCACGTATTCAAAGAGGTCGATATCGCTTTCAGCCGAGAAGGTCAACGTGCGTCCGGTAGGGGTGGGGTTGCCCATCTCGTAGGTCAGACCGGGGCAGTATTCCTCCAACCGTTGCTGCATCTCTGTAAGAAGTGCGTTCTGTTCAGCATCGTCAAGGTCGCCCAACATGGTCAGGCGTTCGTTGTTTTCCTGAAACCAGTTCCAAAAGATGTCTGTATTCATTTTAAAGTCAAATATTTATATAATAATGGCCTCTGGAGAGATGCGCACTCCAAAACGGGCCTCTACGTCGGCTGTTATGGCTTTGGAAAGTGCCACTACTTCTTTGCCCGTGCATCCTCCACAGTTCACCAGTACCAGCGCTTGCTTTCCGTATACGCCTGCGTTGCCCAGCCGTTTGCCTTTCCATCCCGCTTTCTCGATGAGCCAGCCGGCTGCCAGCTTGTAGTGTCCGTCGTCGGTCACGAAACTTACCAGGTCGGGGTATCTGCGTTTCAGGTCGTCGTGTTGTGAGGCGGTGACCACGGGATTCTTGAAGAAACTACCGGCGCTGCCGATTACTTTCGGGTCGGGAAGCTTGGTGTTGCGCAGCTCTGTCACGGTTTCGGCTACCTGTCTTCCGGTAGGGTGTCCGTAGCCCTTCATGGCCACAGCCGTTGCCAGCGCTTTGTACGACAGGTTGAGCTCGTATTCGCGATGCAGTCGGAATATCACCGATGCCACGATGTAGCGGTCTTTCAGCTCCTGCTTGAAGATGGAGTTGCGGTAGCCGAAGCGGCATTCGGAGTTGGAGAACACGCGAAGGTTGGATGTCTGCACGTCGTAGGCGCGTACCACTTCGATGATATCTTTGGCTTCCGTCCCGTAGGCACCCACGTTCTGCACGGGTGCGGCACCCACTGTGCCGGGGATGCCCGACAGGTTCTCTGCTCCATACCACTCGTGGTCGACGCAATGTCTCACAAAGTCGCTCCACACCTCTCCGGCTTGTGCCTCCACGAGGATATCGTCGCCCTCCACACCTTGCACCTTGATGCCTTTGGTCTCCATGTGCACCACTAGTCCCTGGTAGTTGTCGGCAAACACCATATTGCTGCCTCCGCCCAGCACCAGGAAGGGCTGGTTGCGTAGCCGTCCGGTGAGGAACAGCTCGTGCAGATCCTGTTCCGTACGAATGGCTACAAAGGCACTGGCTTGTGCATCAATGCCGAAAGTGTTGTATTTCTTGAGAGATATGTCGTGTTCAATGGTCATGGTCTCGCTGTTGTTAGAAAATGCAAAGATACAAAAAAATACCGACCGGCCCTCATCTTGTATGTTTCGCTTCTGGCGCATGCACACAAATACATGGGTCTGTTGATATTGTCTAATTCTCTGTTATCCGAATTCCACAGTATCGTCGCCGAATTTGGCGTTGATTTCGTCGGTGACCTGCATCAGTTTTCGTCTCCGCTCGTCTTCTGGGGCGGTGAAGAGGTCCAGTTGGCTGCCAGCTGCCGGGGTGATACCAGAGAGGGTCACGCCAGCTTGCTTGTAGATGTATCCTCTGCGGAAGATGGCGGTGAGCTGACTAAGAGCGGCCTGAATGAGGGTAGGGGTATCGCTGGTGGGTACAGCCAGCTTGCAGGTGGCTCCGTTGTTGTATTGAGGCAGGTCTTCGCGATGTCGGTTGGTGGCTACGAAGACGGTGACCGAGGAGCATAATCCCCCTTGTGCCCGCAGTTTGGTGGCACAGTCGGACACGAAGGTGCGTATATGTTCAGCGAGGGATGCTTTGTCCTCTATCATCTTCCCGAAGGTGCGACTCTGCGAGATGGAACGTTGCATCTCGGGGCGGTCGAGGTTGATGCAGGGGCGTCCCTGCAATTCCCAATAGGTGCGCAATCCCGTGGTGGAGAAGAGACGTTGCATCTCCTTCTCGTCGCGTCTCACGAAGTCCAGTGCCGTCCGTACCCCCAGACGTTCCAGCTTCTGTCGGTTCTGTCGTCCGATACCCCATACGTCACCGATGGGCAGCATACCAAGGGCTTTCTCCCGTTTGTCGGGGGTAAGCACACAGATGCCGTTGTATCCTTTGTAATGTTTGGCAAAGTGGGTGGCCACCTTGGCGAGGGTGTAGCTTTGTGAGCATCCGCAGCTTACGGGTACTCCAGAGGTCTGTTCGATATGGTCTTTGACGATCTTTACATAGTGACGTACATCGTTTGGGTCGTCAATGGGCAGCCGACCGAAGAATTCGTCGACAGAGTATTGCACAAAGTCGAGCACGATGGCTTGTTGTTGCACGCAATCCATAATCTGTCGGGAGATGCGACGATATTTCTTATGGTC
>CACXCY010000155.1 GCA_902766265.1 uncultured Bacteroidota bacterium | reverse complement strand
GTCGAGCAGTCGAACAACAACGAGATGGAGCAGCTGGAGAAGCTGCAGGAATCGAACCCCAACATGAAGAAGTCGGACGACGGATTCTTCTACGAGGTGGTGAAAGCCGGCAAGGGAGTCACCGCCAAAACGGGCGACGTGGTGCGGTTCGACTACAAGGCCTCGTTCCTCGACGGCAGAGTGTTCGACCAGACCTACGGCAACCGTCCGCCCATCACCAAAGCATTGGGCAACCCGATGTTCCCCGGAATGCAGAACGCAATGCACCTGATGAACGCCGGCTCCATCTACCGCTTCTACTTCCCCAGCAATGTGGCTTTCGGCGCACAAGGAACCGACGACATCCCGCCCTATACCACCGTGGTGTACGAGATAGAGCTGCACTCCATCAACGTGGAGCTTCAGTCGGACGCAAAATAACACAATACCACATCATTGCCACAGAGGACATTCCGCACGGGATGTCCTTTTTTATTCCCCCAATATGTTAAAACATTTTGGTTTTCCATATTTTTTACGTACCTTTGCAAACTGAAATTTTAATGTACAAACAATATAGTATCGACGCGAAAAGATGAAAATTCTTGTACTTAACTGCGGTAGTTCGTCAATCAAATACCAACTGTTCGACACCGAGAACGACTTCCACGTAATGGCCAAAGGCCTTCTGGAACGCATCGGGCTGGAGATGGGCGCTTTCACCCACAAATACCACGGGGAGAAACACTACGAGGAGCTTCCCATACCGAACCACACCAGCGGCATACGCATGGTTCTCAAAGCCCTCACCGACCCCAAGATAGGAGTAATCCACAGCTTTGAGGAAATCAACGCTGTCGGCAACCGTATGGCCCACGGCGGCGAACGCTTCCGCCAGAGTTGCATCGTCACCCCCGACGTGCTTCAGGAACTGAAACGGCTCACCGAGTTTGCCCCGCTGCACATACCCGGCAACCTGGCCGGCATTGCGGCGATGCACGAGGTGCTGCCCAACGTGCCGCAGGTAGTGGTGTTCGACACCGCTTTCCACGCCGACATACCTCCCAAAGCTTATCTCTACGGACTCCCTTACGAATACTACGAGAAATACGGCATACGCCGCTACGGATTCCACGGTACCAGCCACGGTTTTGTGGCCGACAAGGGGGCCCGCATGATGGGACGCGACTGGCACGATTTGAAAATCATCACCTGCCACCTGGGCAGCGGCGCCTCCATTGCCGCCATTGACCACGGGAAATCGATTGACACCACCATGGGAATGACCTCGCTGGAGGGACTGACGATGGGCAGCCGCTGCGGCGATGTGGACCCGGGAGCACTCACCTACCTGATGGAGAAAGAGGGTTGGGGACGCAAAAAGATAGAACAGGAGCTCTACAAACGGAGCGGCCTGGTGGGCATCAGCGGCGGCAAACAGGATATGCGCGACATCCGCGCCGGTCGCGACGCCGGCGACGAACGCTGCACCTACGCTTTCGACATCTTCGCCTACCGCGTGCGCAAATACATCGGCGCCTATATGGCCGCTATGAACGGCTGCGATCTGCTGGTAATGACCGGCGGCATCGGCGAAAACGCCTGGTTTATGCGGCACGCTATCCTGGAGGATATGGATTTCCTCGGAGTGAAGATAGACATGCCTCTCAACGACAGCATCATGGGCGAGGACCACATCATCTCGACACCCGACTCGCGCGTCACCGTGGCCGTTGTCACCACCGACGAGGAACGGGTAATGGCCAAAGAGACCTACGACATCGTCAGCAAGCTTTAAATTCCACTCACACAGCAAACAGCAGGGGCTCCCGATGGGAGCCCCTGTCGCTTATATGGCATCTTCAAAAAACGTAACGGAAATGTCCGCAGGAAAGGTCATTTGCCTCTCCCCTGGAATATGATGATAATGGTGTAAAGCAGTATCTTTATATCGGTTGCAGGCGACATATTCTCCAGATAGAGCAAATCATAACGCAACCGCTCCACCATCTCATCGACATTCTCTGCATAGCCGTATTTCACCTGTCCCCACGAGGTGATGCCAGGTTTGATTTTCTGCAGAAGAAGATATTCGGGCACCCGTTCCACTATCTGGTCGATGAAATACTGGCGCTCGGGACGCGGTCCCACGAGCGACATCGTACCGCGCAGCACGTTGTAGAACTGGGGAATCTCATCGAGACGCACTTTGCGCATGAAACGTCCGAAGGGGGTCACACGGGGATCGTTGTCACTGCTGAGCGCCGGTCCCGATTTCTCCGCATCCACGTACATCGAGCGGAACTTATGCATCTTGAACGGCTTTCCAGAGAGCCCAATACGCTCCTGCGCATAGAACACCGGACCGGGAGAAGTGCATTTCACCACAATCGCCGTCACCAGATAAACCGGCGAGAGGAGTATCATCGCCAGCAAGGAAACAACAATATCCGCGATACGCTTCACGCTATACTGCCACTCCTCCATCAGACGGGGGTTGATGGTGATTAGCGGAGAATGGAAGATGGAATTAATCTTGACAGATCCATATATGATATCGCGGAGGTCGGGAGTAATCTTGATGATAACATCGCTGCGACGGTTGAGCGTGCGGATAATCTCCTGAATCTTGTCGTTCTCGTAATCTTCAACGGCGATAATCAGCTCTTCCACAGAATACTTCTCTATCAGCGCGTCAATATCTTCAGCAGTCCCCAGATGAGGCATTATGGCAGCGAGATGAGGGTCGATGCTGCCGTTGACGGT
>CACXCY010000154.1 GCA_902766265.1 uncultured Bacteroidota bacterium | reverse complement strand
ATTTCGACATTTCGGAGGCGTTATTTGACACTTGGTCCAGTTCCAAATGTCAAATTCAACAATATTATTGCTACTTTTGCAAGTTCAAACAGAATGGTGATACAGTTATAATAGATTGTATATAAATGAAAAGAATAGTTCTTCTACTCATATTTCTCTTCTTCGCTGCCACCCTTTCCGCACAGGAGGTGCTCTCTCTGGAGCAGTGCCGCGAACGTGCCCTCAGCAACAACAAGGGCATGAAACAGGCGGAGGAAAAGGTGGTCGAGGCGCAGAACCTCCAGAAGGCGGCACTCTGGCAGATGCTTCCCAAGGTGAGCGCCACGGGCGGCTACATGTGGATGGAGCAGAACATCAATCTCCTCAGCCAGGAGCAGAAGGAGCGTCTGAGCCATTTGGGAGACAATGTGGAGATGGACATTCAGGCGGCCCTCAATGAGGAGTTGGGTCCCATCCCTATCCTGGGGCAGTCGATTGCCAACGCTCTCTCGAATGTGCTGGCCTCTTCGTCGCTCTCCTCGTCGCTCAACGGCACGGGTCGCGAGATAGTCGACGCCTTGGAGACTGACACCCGTAACACGGGATTCGGCGTTGTCACGCTCTCTCAACCTATCTATCTGGGAGGCAAGCTTCGCGCCATCTACAGGTCGGCACGCATGGCCACTCAGCTCTCCCAAGTGCAGCTGGACAAGAAAGAGGAGGAGACCCTTATTGCCGTGGATGAGGCCTACTGGCAGGTGGTCAGCGTCAAGCACAAGAAAGCGCTCGCCGAGAAATACGCCACACTTCTCGACACGTTGCAGCACAATGTTGAAGAACTTGTGGCCGCAGAAATGGCCACCCAGGGCGACCTTGCCAAGGTGCGTGTCAAATACAACGAGGCGCAGATGTCTCTCACCAAGGCCACCAATGGTCTCGCCCTTGCCAAGATGCTGCTTGCTCAACGTTGCGGAATGCCTCTCGACGCACAGTTTGATGTCGCCGAATTGACTCCCCTCAGTGTCTCTGCCGCAGCCGACATCAGTTTCGACATGGCACAGGTGTGGCGCGACCGTAAGGAGATGCAGATGCTTCGCCTGAGCGACACCATTGCGCAACAGGGCGTCCGTATGGCGGCGTCCACCCTCAAGCCCAATATCGCCTTCACAGGAGGGTACCTCTTCTCCACGCCGAATATCTTCGACGGTTTCAAGAATGAACTCGGTGGCACATGGATGTCTGGTGTCGTGGTCAGCGTCCCCATCCTTCATCCGGGTGGCATCTATGCCGTCAAGGCCTCGAAAGCAAAACGCCGCGAAGTGGCATATCAAATGGAAGAGGCGGCAGAGATGATTGAACTTCAAGTGAACAAGCTCAACTATGAGCTACAGTTGGCGCATAAGAAGCTGGACCAGGCCACCAGCAATCTTGCCCAGGCCGAGGAAAATCTCCGCTTGGCCGACGAGAGTTTCAAGGCAGGGTTGTGCAACAGCAGCGACCTGATGGCCGCACAGACAGCTTGGATTAAGGCACATAGCGAGGTGCTGGATGCCGAGATAGAAATAGAGATGGACGCACTCTACCTGCGTCAAGCATTAGGAAAGTAAATAATTGATATCTATGAAAGAAAATAACAAGACACTCCTTGCCGGCTTGGCAACCATCATTGGCGCTGTCGCCGTGGTGGCGCTGGTAGGCATCTTTGCCATTCATCCCCAGAAAGAACTCATTATGGGTGAGGCCGATGCTACCGAATACCGTGTATCCAACATGGTGCCTGGCCATATTGACCAGCTTTATGTCTCGGAAGGCGACCATGTCAGTGTGGGCGACACTCTTGCACACATCAGCAGTCGTCAAGTCGATGCCAAGATGCAGCAGGCAAAAGCCGTCAGGAACGCTGCTGCCGCCCAGAGTCGCAAGGCCAAAGGCGGTGCACGCAACCAGCAGGTGGAGATGGCCTATCAGGTGTGGCAGAAAGCCCAGGCCGCCGAAGCGGTCTATAAGAAGTCATACGAACGTGTCAAAGGGCTGTATGAGAAAAAGGTTGTCTCGGCGCAGCAATTTGACGAGGTGAATGCCAAATACAAGGCCGCACAGGCCGACTGTGCTGCTGCCGAACAGCAGTATCTCATGGCCAAGGAAGGTGCCCAGCGTGAGGATATAGACGCTGCTGCCGCTTTGGTGAAGCAGGCAGGCGGTGCTGTGGCCGAGGTGCAGAGCTACCTTGACGACAGTTACCTTATCGCTCCGAGCGACGGTGAGGTAGTGGAGATCTATGCCAAGATTGGCGACTTGGTGGGCACTGGCGCACCGGTGGTTTCCATCCTCGACCGTTCCGACAGCTGGTTTAGCTTCAGCATCCGCGAGGATATGCTCGGCAGTATTCGCAACGGAGATACCGTTGAAGTGCAAATCCCGGCACTTGGCAAACAGCGTTATGCCTGCACTGTTCGCAAAGTCCAGGCCATGGCAAGCTATGCGACATGGCGGGCCACCAAAACTCTCGGACAATACGATGTGAAGAGCTTCGACGTCAAAGTCGTCCCCCAGAAATCTATTGACAATCTCTGTCCCGGTATGACAGCCATCCTCGAACCCAAGAAGAAATAGCCCCATCAACTTCTGCTCCCGTGGACATCCTTCGAGTTACCCTTCGAGAAATCAGGCGCATCCTCCGCTACCCGCGCTATCCTATCCTCCTTACGCTGGGGGCGGTCTTCGTCTTTGTTCTCTTCTCCTCCATTACCCACGAGGGACAGCCCAAGCGCTTGCCTGTCGCTGTTGTCGACCTTGACGGCACCTATCTTTCTCGACGCATCTGCCACGAACTGAACGCTACCCAAGGGGTGGAGGTAGTGGCGGTCTATAACAGCCATGTCGAAGCGCGCAAAGCCATGCAGCGGGGCAAGATATTTGCTTTCTACGAAATTCCCAAAGGAACATACAACGCTTTGCTTCAGTTTCGTGCACCGCATTTTGTGCTCTATGTCAACTCGGCCTATATGTTGGCTGGGACTCTCAGCTACAAACAGTTGGCTACCATGGGTATGTTGGCCAGCGGGGCGGTGCAACGTGAAGTCTACCGCAAAAAAGGTTATGAAGACGACCAAATCATGGGACTTATCCAGCCAGTGGAATACGATACCCGTAATATTGGCAATCCGTGGATAAACTACGGCAACTACCTCATGACTACGCTCGTTCCTGCTGTCATCGCCTTTATTGTCGTCATGCATACTGCATATTCCATCGTCAGCGAGCGAAAGCAGCGTACCGTTCGCAGCTGGCTCCGTCGAGCCCACGGCAGTTGCTTTAAAGGAATTGTCGGGAAGATGATACCTTATACAGTGTGGTACTCGTTTCTGTGTCTGCTGGCCAATCTCATCATGTTCGGATTCATGGGATTCCCGCTCAAAGGCAGTTGGATGCTGATGGTGCTGAATACCCTGCTACTTGTTTTCGGCTCACAATGTGTCGGGACATTTATTGCCTGTGTCATCCCTGACCCTCCGCTCACCATGAGCATCTGTGCTCTTTACAGTGCCATGAGTTTCTCCCTTGCGGGTTTCTCTTTTCCCATTGACAGCATGCCTCCGCTATTCCAGAGTTTCTGCATGCTTTATCCCATACGTCATTATTATCTCAATTATTGCGACATTGCCATCTTTGGGAATGGTATAGCCCATTGCTGGCCCCATTTGTGTGCTCTCATTGCATTTGGATTCATGCTCATTGCTGGAGCTAGTTTCCTTGGTTGGCAGATGCGGCTTGATGGGAAGAACAAGACGCAAACATTGACAGCAGAGTCATGATAAAGGTATTGTACGATATATGGACGGTGTTGAGCATTGAGGTGCGTCGTGTTTTTGGCGACACCACGGTGCGGCTCATCTTCTTTATCGCCCCGATTCTTTATCCGCTTATCTTCTGCTACATGTTCCATGCCGAAAATGTCGAGAATATGTCTGTGGCTGTCGTTGATGAGTCGCCGTGTCAGGAGAGCAAGCGATTTATTCACAAACTTGAGGCCACTCCTGAGCTGACTGTCGAATACAGGTGCAGTAACCTGGCTGAGGCAAAGCAGCTTCTGACAGACCACGAGGTGCGTACCATCTTTTATTTTCCGAAGGACTTTGGAAAGCAGCTGGCTGCCACACGGACAGCGCGTGTCGTTGTTTTCAGCGACATGAGTTCCTTCTATTATTACAAGGCGGCGTTGACAGGGGGCAATAGTGTCCTTATTGATGAGATGCACACTATCGAGCTTGAACGTTACGAGCAGGCAGGTCTTGGTGATGAAGAGGCCAATATACAGATGCAGCCCGTGGTTTTTGAGACAACAACGCTGTACAACCCTTCAGGCGGTTATGGCAGTTTTCTGCTCCCGATACTCTTATTGTTGGTTGTCCATCAGACGCTTTTCCTGGGCATCTGCATCCTCTGCGGCGACGCCAACGAGAATCGTTATGCGCTCCATCTCATTCCACCGCATCTGCGGTATAGCAACATCCGGCGCGTCATCTTTGGGCGTTCGCTCTGCTACGTGTTTATATATGTGCCCCTCACACTTCTTGACCTCTGGTTCATCCCCCGGTGGTTCCACCTTCCGCAGTTGGCAAATCTCTACACCATACTGCCCTTCCTGCTGCCGTTCGTGCTGTCTGTTATATTCTTTGGTATGACAGTAGGCAACCTGCTAGTGCGCGAGAAAATTTCGCCCATGCTATGTTTTGTGTTCCTCAGTCTTGCCCTCTTTTTCCTGACGGGCATGGTGTGGCCGCAGGAAAGCATGCCTCGCTTCTGGTATTATTTCAGTTTTCTCTTCCCATCTACCCCCGGCGTGCAGGGCTTTGTCAAGATGTCCTCGATGGGGGCGCGTCTTGCAGAGGTGCGGTTTGAATACATGACTCTGTGGGTGCAGGCAGGTGTCTACTTCCTGACGGCGTGCGGGGCTGCACGGCTGCGCAACCAGCAGCATAAGCTCGACCTGCATCGCCTTCAGGCGCGGCGAGTGGCGCAACGGGTGGCGGCAAAAGCACGTAGAACTATCGAAAAAAGACAATAATCATGAAATCAAAACCGCTGTTGATTCACACGTACAACGCTCAACGGGCAATGATCATCTCGTTGATAGGCGGCATATTGTTGACGGGACTATCCACGTTGGCGCATGTCAATAGGGGATGGGTGCTCGATGAGGACTTCCATATCGTATATTCCTTTATCTCAAATACACTCATCTTTTTTCTGATACTCTTCTATAACTTCACCGTCATCAAGAGTCGACTTTCGATGGTGGGTAAGTACAGCATCTGTATTGCAGGTTCGCTGCTGATAGCTGCTGGGCTGTCGGTGCTGTCCAACGCCGTGCGGAAGATGCTCTATGACGACTTGTCCCTACTTGATGCCAGCAGAATCAATCTGCTGCGCGACTTGGTGTTGGCACTCGTCGCTATGCTTGTGGCTTTGTTGATATACAACCTGACGCGCCGCTTGCAGATGCGGCTGGAGAAGGAACAGCTGCAGACGGAGAACCTCATGGTGCGTTACGAGGCTCTCGAAAGCCAGATAAACCCACACTTTCTGTTTAATTCGCTCAACACTCTGGGAGGTCTCATCGGAAACGACGATGAACGTGCCCAGCGTTATCTTCAGCAGTTCAGCGCCACCTACCGGTACATCATGCAGGGCAAGCGTCTGGTGACGTTGGAGGAGGAATTGGGTTTTGTGGAGAATTACGGGCAGATGATGGAGATACGCTACGGGAAGAACCTGCACATTGAGCAGCATGTGGACGCCGCTCTCTTGCATTGTTATGTTGTCCCCATCAGCATTCAGTTGCTGTTGGAGAATGCCATCAAGCACAACGTGGTGAGCGACCGTTACCCGTTGCGGATAGAAGTGGCGACGACCGACAAGGGCACTATCCGGGTGAGCAACGCCATGCGCCCCAAGCAGGGGGAGAGCGACTCCAGTGGCATGGGGCTTGCCAATCTGGGCAAGCGTTACCAATTGCTGGGTCAGCGCGACATCAGTATCACCAGCATCAACAATGTCTTCACCGTTGAGGTACCGTTGATAGAACCCCAAGCGGCGGCAAAGATGCTGGAGCAACTGAACAACAAGAAAAGCTAAGAAGTATGAAGGCATTAATTATTGAAGACGAGTTGATAGCGGCGCAGAACCTACAGCGTCTGATAGCCGAGAACACCCCGCAGGTAACGGTGACGGGGGTGTTGCAGTCGGTGGAAGAGGCGGTGGAATATTTTGCTCAGCCCAACGAGACTGAGCTGGTGTTTCTCGACATCCATCTGGCTGACGGATTGGCGTTCCACATCTTTGAGCAAGTGGACATCGCGTGTCCGATAGTTTTCACGACCGCCTACGACCAATATGCCATAGAAGCTTTCAAGGTAGGGGGCATCGACTATCTGCTCAAGCCCATCAATCCTGAAGAATTGAAACGTGCTGTGCAGAGAGCCGGGACACGGCAGGAAAGCCCTGTGTCAATCGACAAGTCACTGCTTGCCACCATGAGCGAGATGATGCAGCCCCGTCGATATAAGTCCCACTTTCTGATTCCTGTAGGCGACCGGCTGCTGCCCCTCAGCGTCGATGCGATTGCCTATATTTATGTGAACGAGAAGATGTCGCATGCCGTCACGTTCGACGGTCAGACCTATGTGCTCGACCGTCCGCTGGATGCCCTATTCCTGCAACTCGACCCCACCCGGTTCTTTCGTGCCAATCGCCAGTATATCATTGCCCACCAGGCCATCAAGGACATCTCGCTCTGGCCCCTCAGCAAACTGAATGTGACGCTGACTGTCGCCACACCCGAGAAAGTCATCATCCCTAGGGCCCGTGCATCGGAGTTCAAAGATTGGTTTACAAATTAATAGAGTGTTTGGTATTTTTGCCGTCCGCAACAATACCCATTATCGTCTACAATAATACCCATTATTGTCCGCAATAATACCCATTATTGTCCGCAACAATACCCATTATTGTCGACAATAATACCCATTATCATTTGCGGTGACTCCCATGATAAAAACAGACGATGCGCGTCATTAGGGTAAACGATGCGCATCGTGAGGACAAATGATGCGCGTCACTGAGGTAAATGACGCGCATCAATGGAGTCAAGGTTGTTATTTCTTGGTGGAGATGACCAGGAAGCTGGTGTATTTCCAGAAAGTGGCGGGATTCAAGATTTTGAGGTAAGCAATCTCGTCGGGGTCGTTCTCATTGGGCACCAGTTCGTAAGAGTCGGCCGGATGCTTGGAGATGACCTGTGCTTTCTTCAGGTTGACGGTGATGGTGGTCACCTTGGTACGGTCGATGAGGGTGAAGTGCTCGACATTCATATTGGAGTTGAGTCCCTGTTTCTTGCCGATGCCGATGAAACCTCCGTCTTTGCCTACGATGCCTTTGCCGTTGAGTTCCTTGTAGGTACCCACGACGAAGTAGGCCTTGTTGGCCTCAGCAGTCTGGTGTGCGATAGTGGCGTCTTTCTCCTCGTTGGCACGGGTGAGGGTGTTGACATTCTCGTTAAGGTTCTTGATGACAACCTTGTTCTGCTCCAGTTCGGTGAGCAAGCTGGCAATCTGGCTCTCCTGGGAAGCCACGCGCTCTTCGAGGTTGGTCACGAATTCCTGCAACTTGGCATTCTCCTTGCCCAGTTTGCTGATTTGGGCGTTGAGCGAAGCCATCTTGGCCTTGTTGTCGGCAAGCATGCTCTCGATGGTGGCAATCTGGTCCTTGATTTCACCTTTGACATTGCCGCTCTCGATGCCGGTGCTGCGGAGGGTTTGCACCTTGCTGTACTTGTCGGTGATAAGATTGAGGTTGGTCTCAATCTGGTTCAGCATGTCGAATAGGTCGTCAATTTCGCCGTCCTTGGCATCGATGATGGCCTGGAGGGAGTCGGCACGTTTCTGGGCGGCCTCCTCAATCTTCTGTGTGCAGGCGCTGAAGACCACGGGCAACAGAGCGAGGATGAGGATGATGTGGATTTTCTTCATGGTTTGGATATTTTTGTTTTGTAATTGTATTCTGTGCAATATATATAATAGGTGTGCGTTATACATTTATATATTCGAGAAACGCTGCATGTGCCATTTTATTGCCCGGCAGCGTGCGCAAAAACCAAAAATAACCATAAAATATAGCAAATGAAGAAATTGCTTGCTGTGCTAATGATTATGACTACAGCTATGACATCTGTCCTGGGACAGGACAACCCACTCCTTGGAGAATGGAAAACACCTCACCAGACTCCGCCTTTCAGCCAGATAAAGAACGAACACTATCGGCCTGCCATGCGGGCTGCCATCAAAGAGGCCAAGGCAAATATCGACAAGATAGCGAGCCAAAAAGATGCTCCCACTTTCGAGAACACCATCGTGGCGATGGAGAACGCCTCAATGACGTTGGACCGTGTGAGTGGCGTGCTCTTCAACTTGAACGAATGCAACACCGACAGCGTGATGCAGCAGATCGTGATGGAGCTCTCGCCAGAACTGACTCGTTTTGAGAACAGCGTGACGATGAACGACAAGCTTTTCGCCCGTGTAAAGTCAGTCTACGACAATCGTGAATCCCTCCATCTGACATCGGAGCAGACGATGCTGCTGGAGAAAACCTACAAGCGTTTTGTACGCAGGGGTGCCCTGCTGGACAAGAAGGGCAAAAAGACCTTTGCCAGGAACGCAGAGGAACTTTCCAAGTTGTCGCAGCAGTTCAACCAAAATGTACTGGCCGACAACAATGCCTTCACTCTCCATATCACCCAGAAGGAGAACCTTGCAGGACTGCCCGACAACGTCGTGGCTGCAGCCCGTCAGGAGGCAGAGAGCCGTGGAATGGACGGATGGGTCATCACGTTGGCCTACCCCTCCTATGGTCCCTTTATGACCTATGCCGACAACCGTGTGCTGCGTCAGGCACTCTGGATGGCCTACAACAGCCGGGGCAACCGCGGCAATGAGAACGACAACAACGAGATCATTCGTCGTATGACTCAGCTGCGCTGCGAACAGGCGCGACTGATGGGCTATAATGATTATGCGGAGTATGCGTTGAGCGACCGCATGGCCAAGAATCCCCGCAACGTGAGCGACTTTATGCGCAAGCTTATCGATGCCGCTTCTCCTGTTGCGGTAGCCGACTTCAATGCCGTGCAAGAGTACGCTATCAGTCATGGTTTTGATGAAGAATTGCAGCGGTGGGACTTCAGCTACTGGAGCGAGAAACTGAAACAGGACAAATACAGCTTCGATGCCGAATTGCTGCGTCCCTACTTCCAGCTGGAGAAGGTGCGGCAGGGTATCTTCGACCTCTATGGCCGTCTTTACGGACTCACGTTCAAAGATGCCCCCCAGATTGAGACCTATCATCCCGATGTGCGTGCTTACGAGGTCTACGATGGCAGCCGCTTCATGGGTGTGCTCTACCTGGATATGTTCCCCCGCGAGAGCAAGCGCAGCGGCGCCTGGATGACAGAGTTTCGCGGACAGTCGCGGTCGGCAACGGGCGAGGTTCGTCCTCTCATACAGGTGGTCTGCAACTTCTCCAAACCCGTGGGCGACAAGCCGTCGCTGTTGAGTTTTGATGAGGTGGAGACCTTTATGCACGAATTTGGTCACGCCATGCATGGTATGCTCAGCGATGTGACCTACGAGAGTCTGTCGGGCACCAACGTGTATCGTGACTTTGTGGAACTGCCCTCACAGCTGATGGAAAACTGGTGCTACGAATCCCAGTTCCTCAACACCTTTGCGAGACACTATGAGACCGGCGAGACCATCCCGTCCGAATATGTAGAGAAAATCAAGAAGAGCAAGAACTACCTGGCGGGCTACCTCTGTATACGGCAGCTGAGCTTGGGCATGGTGGATATGGCCTTCCATTCGCTGACGGAGCCCTTTGAAGGCAAGGTGGAGGATTTTGAGCGTCAACACATGATAGAGATGTTGCCTGCTGTGCGGGGGTGCAACACCAGTACGGCGTTCACCCACATCTTTGCTGGCGGTTATGCTGCGGGCTACTACGGCTACAAATGGGCGGAGGCATTGGATGCCGATGTGTTCGGTAAATTCAAGCAGAAAGGTATCTTCGACAAAACTACGGCAACCGCCTTCCGTCAGCAGGTGCTCTCCCGTGGAGGCACTGAACATCCGGAAGTGCTGTTCCGCAACTTCATGGGACGTGACCCCAATCCGAATGCTTTGATGCTGCGATCCGGGTTTATACAGCTTCCGAAATTGGACAGATAAAGATTATGAGTGAAAAAATCGAGATACAGATATTAAAGGTTTTTGCCAACAACCCGTTCACGGCATTCAACCATAAGCAAGTCTCGTCGCGAGTGGGGGCCTACGACAAGGGCACCCGACAGATGGTGCAGATGAGCATATTGGAAATGGCGGAGAACGGCATCCTTATAGAGGAAAGTCGTGGCAAGTATAAGATCAATCCCAAACATATCAACGACGACCTGCTGCCCAAGAACTACCTTGTGGGTACCATCGACATGAAGCAGACCGGCAAGGCCTATGTCATACCGCAGGAAGAGGGGCGCGAGGATGTGATGATTGCCCCCAACTATACCCACCATGCGCTGCACGGCGACCTGGTAAAGGTTCTCATGTTTCCCCAGCGCAAGATGCACAAGCCCGAAGGTCAGGTGACGGAGATATTGCAGCGGGCCAAGAGCCGTTTTGTGGGGCGCATCCGTCGGCAGGGCAACTTCGCTTTCCTGTTGCCCGACAACAGGAACATGGTGGTGGATATCTTCATCCCTTTGGCCGACTTGGCGGATGCTGAGAACGGCGAGAAGGTGTTGGTGGAGATGACCGACTGGCCCGATAACATGAACAACCCCGTGGGCAAAGTGGTGAAACGTTTGGGACGTCCGGGTGACAACAACGTCGAGATGCAATCCATTTTGGCAGAATATGATTTCCCGCTGGAGTTTCCCAAAGGTGTGGAGGCCGAAGCTGCCAAAGTCAAGGAGCCAGGTCCTAAAGACTTCGAGGGTAGGCGCGATTTCCGTAAGGTGACAACATTTACCATCGACCCTTCCGATGCCAAGGACTTTGACGACGCTCTTTCATTTCAGCGACTGCCCGACGGCAACGTGGAGGTCGGTGTACATATTGCCGACGTAAGCCATTACGTAAAACCCGGCACACAACTCGACAGAGAGGCCTACGAGCGTGGCACGAGTGTTTATCTCGTGGACCGTACCATACCGATGTTGCCGGAAGTGCTCTGCAACAATGTCTGTTCGCTCCGTCAAGATGAAGACAAGCTCTGCTTCAGTGCGGTATTTGAGATGAACGACAAGGCCGAAGTGCTCAAACAATGGTTCGGGAAGTCGGTGATACGCTCTAATCGTCGTCTCAGCTACGAGGAGGCACAGGCCATCATTGAGAGCGGAGAGATGCCGGCCGGGAAATCCAGAGGGCAGGTGTCGCCCGAACAGGCCATCTTGGAGCTGCACAAACTGGCTACCATCATGCGGGCGGCACGCTATAAGGATGGTGCTATCAACTTTGAGAGCCAGGAGGTGAAATTCCAGCTCGATGAGAATGCCAAGCCCATCGGTGTGTATATCAAAGAATCAAAGGAGGCCAATTGGCTTATAGAAGAATTTATGCTGTTGGCCAACAAGCGGGTGGCAGAATACGTGGGTGCCCGAAAGAAGGATCCCAAGGAGAAAGGCAAGAAGATTAACGCCAAGACATTCGTCTACCGTGTACACGACGAGCCCAATCCAGAGAAACTAAATACTTTTGTGGAGTTCGTCACTAAGTTGGGCTTCAAGATGCAGGTGGGCTCGCGCAAGGCGCTGGCAAGCTCGTACAACAAGCTCTTCAAGGACATCGAAGGCCGTGGGGAGGAATATATGATCGACAGCATTGCCATCCGTACGATGGCCAAGGCCTATTACAGCACCGAGAACATTGGCCACTACGGGTTGGCGTTCCCCTTCTACACGCATTTTACCTCGCCCATACGTCGCTATCCCGACTTGATGGTGCATCGTCTGCTGGCGCTCTACCTGGGCGGTGGCCCCAGTGCCAATGCCGACGAATACGAGGAATACTGCCGCCATTGCTCCATTATGGAAAAGAAAGCTGCCGATGCCGAACGCAGCAGTGTGAAATACAAACAGGCCGAGTTTCTTAGCGACAAAGTGGGGCAGGTGTTCCCTGCACTCATATCGGGTGTGAGCAAATGGGGCATCTATGCCGAGATAGAAGGCAACAAGTGCGAAGGTATGATACCGATAGGTACGCTGAAGGGTGACTACTATATGTTGGATGAGGATAACTATCAGGTCATAGGCCGTCGCTTTGGTCATTGCTACAAGTTGGGCGATTCCGTCACCATTCGGGTCAAAGGGGTCGATATGCTCAAAAAACTGATAGATTTCGAGTTGGTAGAGGAGGGGAGTGTGCGGAGAGACGACACGGAGTATCTGCCCGATGTCAATCCTCGCAGCAAGCGACAGGAACGTTACGAGCGTCACAAGGCCAGTCGCAGCACATCCAAAAAGAACACAAAGCCCACCTCGAGAGCTGGCTCGCAGGGTAAGCGTCGCTCCCGTAGAAACGCCAAATAACATTAAACAACACATCAATGACACTGCTACTTGTATTTCTGCTGGGTGCAATCATCATATCTTTCCTCTGTTCCATCCTGGAGGCGGTACTGATGTCCACACCGCTGTCGTATATCACGATGCGCGAGGAAGAAGGGTATCGTCCTGCCCGCCGTTTCAAAAGTTACAAGACCGACCCCAGCCGCCCCATAGCGGCTATCCTCTCGCTCAACACCATCGCCAATACCATCGGTGCCGCAGGGGTGGGTAGGCAGGTGACCGACGTGTTCGGCAGCCAGTGGTTCGGCCTCGCATCGGCGGTGATGACAGTAATGATACTTGTGTTCTCCGAAATCATCCCCAAGACCATAGGCACCTCCTATTGGAAGCATCTGATGGGCTTTGCCTCGCGGACGATACGGCTGCTCATTATCTTGATGTATCCGTTGGTGTTGCTGGTCAAAGGACTGACCCGTCTGGTGGCTCCACGGGAGCAGGAGGCGGCGGTGAGTCGCGAAGAGGTGTCGGCAATGGCCAATGTGGGAGAAGATGAAGGGGTGATAGACGAGGATGAGAACAAGATCATCCAGAACGTCATCAAGTTGGACAATGTGAAAGCGTCCGATGCTATGACGCCTCGCATTGTGGCAGCCATCGCTCCGGAGTCGATGACACTCAAGGATTTCTACAAGGACGACACATACAGCCACTTCTCACGCATCCCCGTCTATGCGGAGTCGCCCGAGAACATCACGGGATATATCCTCCGCAGCGAGGCGTTGGAAGAGCTGGCCGATGACAATTTCAACAAACCGTTGGGCTCCATCCGTCGCGACATACCGCTCTTCAACGAGGAGCAGTCGGTGAGCGACATCTGGGAGTCGTTGCTGAAACACAAGGAACAGATAGCAATCATCATCGACGAATATGGCAGTTTCCAGGGCATACTGACGATGGAGGACATTATTGAGACCATCTTCGGCTTGGAAATCATCGACGAGAGCGACGCTGTGAGCGACATGCAGCAGTATGCGCGAGAGCGCTGGGAGCAGAGGCAGAAAAAGTTCAAGAGTGTCCGGCTGCCCGAGGATACCGAGTTCGACCCCCAGTAGCAAACCACATTCCAAGATATTTCTTATCACCTGCCAAGATAGGTCCAAAGAAGACCAAGTTGGGTTACAAAATATCCTTTACACAGGAGTTTGTATAGGCATTTCTATTTGGAATCTGACAAGAAAGAATACACTTTTTAGTCGGAGTTTTTGTAGTCAACGTACACTTTTTAGTCGGAGTTTTTGCGTATAATGACATTTTATAGTCGGAGTTTAGCTATTATTTTGTATCTTTGCAGCAGGAATTATACAATTAAATTGATATGATACGATACAAAATCAACGAGTTATACCAATGGAAAGAGCGAAAGAACCGTAAACCTCTTATCCTTCAGGGGGCGAGACAGGTGGGTAAGACTTGGCTGATGAAGGATTTTGCCGCTAAATCCTTCCCCAAACACATCTATGTGAATTTTGAAGAGAATGTCCAACTTAGACGTCTCTTCGAGAAAGATTTCGACATGCAGCGCATCCTGTTTGATATATATGTGGCTACAGGTATTCGTGCAGATGAGGACACCTTGCTGCTCTTCGACGAAATACAGGAGGCACCTCGTGGGGTTACCGCATTAAAGTATTTTTGTGAGAACCTTCCGCATCAACCGGTGATTGCCGCAGGTTCGTTGCTGGGCATCGCCTCGCACCAGCGCGACAGTTTCCCTGTTGGCAAGGTTGATTTCATAACACTTCATCCTCTCTCGTTTTTTGAGTTTCTCGAAGCCATGGGGATGGAGTATATGATAGATGCGATGAAACAAAAACGGTGGGAGTCGGTGGCAACCGTCCAATCCCAATTGGAAAATATGTTGCGTCAATATTACTATGTGGGGGGAATGCCGGAAGTGGTGCAGTCGTACGTTGAAGACCAGGATTTAGCGCAGGTGCGCAGGTTGCAGTCGGCCATACTTGATTCTTACGATCGCGACTTCTCGAAGCATGCCCCTATGGAGGAGGTTCCGCGGATACGTATGGTGTGGCAGAGCATCAGTGGCCAGCTGTCAAAAGAGAACAAGAAGTTTATCTATGGGTTGATAAAGGAGGGCTCTCGTGCAAAGAATTTCGAGATGTCCATTGAATGGCTTCGCGATGCAGGGCTCCTTTACAAGGTCCACAGGACAAAGAAAGGTCTGCTTCCCCTTGCTGCCTACGAAGATTTGTCCGCTTTCAAGGTCTTTATGCTTGATGTTGGTCTACTTGGATGTATGTGCGGTCTACCCACAAGTGCATTGATAGGTGGCAACGCCATGTTTTCCGACTATAAAGGGGCATTGACAGAACAGTATGTTTTTCAGCAGCTGAGATTGTCGGGCGACAATAAGATATATTATTGGTCGGCAGATAATTCGAGAGGAGAGATAGACTTTCTCGTACAGCGTGACGACAATATCGTTCCGATAGAGGTCAAGGCAGAAGAAAACCTTCAGTCAAAAAGTTTACGCCATTTTGTAGAGGCGAACGAGAAGCTGCATGGCATCCGCTTCTCCATGTCTCCTTATCGGGAGCAGTCGTGGATGACCAATTGCCCATTGTATACAGTAGAAGCCATGATGCCATGAGGTGAAATATGAACCTATGTTCATCGGCTCATGAACCTATGTTCGTTGGCCAATGAACCTATGTTCGTAGCCCGATGAACCCATGTTCATT
>CACXCY010000153.1 GCA_902766265.1 uncultured Bacteroidota bacterium | reverse complement strand
TTCTCTGCCGACGGATTAGAGCGTATGAACCGCAATATCAAAGAGCTTAATGGTGGTAAAGGCCATTTGCCTATCAAAAAAGTGCGTGTCTACGAACAGGCCAACAAATTCAGCGTTGGCTCCACTGGGCAGAAATCAACAAAGTTTGTGGAAGCAGCCAAAGGCACCAATCTCTTCTATGCAATATTCACCAATGCAAAAGGCCAACGTGGGTATGCTACCGTGCCTCTCAATATTGTCATAGAGCTGCAGAAGCAATATGAAAAAGCATGGAAGGAGCATCTTGCTGAAAGATTAAGTAAAGACGATCTTTGCCTTATGCCAAAAGAATCTTCATTATTATACATACTTTCTCCTGGAGACTTAGTGTATGTACCGGTGGGTGGCGAGACTATAACAAACAATGATATTGATTCCAATAGAATATATAAAGTTGTATCCATGACAGGCGTTCAGTTCATGTGCATACATCATAGGGCAGCATCTCCTATCGTCAACAAGATGGAATATACTACATCAAACAAAATGGAGCGAGCCCTAACCGGTGAAATGATAAAGGAAGTCTGTATTCCAATCCAAGTCGACCGTCTCGGAAATATTACCAAAATAGGATAACACATGATCAAGCGCACCCTCTGTTTCTCACATCCGGCATACCTGTCTCTGCGCAATGGGCAGTTGATAGTGAAGTTGGACAAGCATGACGACGAGCCAGAGAAGCAGGCCTCCATACCCATTGAAGATATCGGCGTCGTGGTGCTCGACCATCGGCAGATAACGCTCACCCACGGCGTGATGGCTGCGCTGCTCGAAAACAATGCCGCCGTCGTCACCTGCGACAACTCGCACATGCCCGTAGGACTCATGCTGCCGCTCGAAGGACATACCGTACAGCAGGAACGCTTCCAAGACCAACTGGGCACCTCGCTACCCTTGCGCAAACAGTTGTGGCAACAGACGGTGCAACAAAAAATCCTGAACCAAGCCGCCTCGCTGCGTGAACTTCACGGCATCGAGACAGGCAACATGCGCCAATGGGCCAAAGAAGTACTCTCGGGCGACAGCACCAATCTTGAAGGACGCGCCGCTGCGTTCTATTGGAGCCAGATGTTCCCCTCCATTCCCGACTTCACGCGAAGCCGCGATGGGATATACCCCAACGCTCTCCTCAACTACGGCTATGCAATATTGCGTGCCGTCATCGCCCGCGCCCTTGTAGGCAGCGGTCTCCTCCCCACCCTTGGCATACACCACCACAACCGTTACAACGCCTACTGTCTGGCCGACGACATCATGGAGCCCTATCGGCCATACGTCGACCGTCTGGTGGTAGAAACAATGGCCGTATGCAGCGATGTGGAGGTTACAACAGCTATCAAAAGTCGCCTGCTGACAGTCCCCACGCTCGAAGTGCGCATCGGCGGACAGCGTAGCCCCCTGATGGTGGCTGCCAGTCAGACGACAGCTTCGTTGGCGCGCTGCTTCTCGGGCGAAAGCCGTCGGGTAGCATACCCTGAGATGTGAGATGGACCGCTTCAGCGAATACCGCATCATGTGGCTGCTTGTGTTCTTCGACCTGCCTACCGAGACCAAGAAAGAGCGCAAAGCCGCTGCCGATTTCCGCAAGAAACTTATCGGTGACGGATTCACAATGTTCCAGTTCTCGATATACGTGCGTCATTGTGCCAGTCGCGAGAATGCCGACGTGCACCTGAAACGCGTGAAATCCTGCCTGCCGGAATTCGGACAGGTGGGATGTCTGACAATTACCGACAAGCAGTTTGCGGAGATAGAGCTATATGTCTGCAAGAAGGAAGTCAACCCCAACGCACCAGGACAACAGCTGGAGTTGTTTTAGGATTGAAAAAACAATCACTACAAACAAAAAATCCCGCCCATACAAGCGGGATTTTTTTAGTCCTTGACATTTAATAAAACATTAAATATCTTTGCATTGCTGACATCATAATGTCAAAGGTCTAATATCAATGTTCTCTTTTTAAGCAATTCACAACGATTCTTTTGCCGACGTTGCCGATTATGAAATG
>CACXCY010000152.1 GCA_902766265.1 uncultured Bacteroidota bacterium | reverse complement strand
CTGTCCGAGTTGCGTTCGCTCCAGGCAGACCTCTTCGTTGTGGTGGCTTTCCGCATGCTACCCAAAGAGGTCTGGGACATGCCCCCAATGGGAACGTTCAACCTGCACGCATCACTACTGCCGCAATACCGGGGCGCCGCCCCCATCAACTGGGCCATCATCAACGGAGAGACCGAAAGCGGCGTGACGACCTTTCTCCTCAACGAGCGCATCGACGAAGGACGCATACTCATGCAAGAGCGCACCCCCATTAGCCCTACCGACACAGCTGAGACCCTACACAACCGACTGGCCGCCATGGGAAGCCGCCTAGTGGTGGAGACCATCAACGGCCTGGCCGATGGAACGCTGAAAAGCATCCCGCAAAATGAGACGGCAACCCTAAAACCTGCCCCCAAGATATTCAAAGCCGACTGTGCCATCCGCTGGGAACAGAGCGGCAAGGAAATCGTCGATTTTGTGCGCGGGCTCTCCCCCTACCCCGCCGCAACCATGCAGATGGTGGACGACAACGGGGAGATACGGCAGTTCAAAATCTATGAGGTGACAGCCGAAAATGGCGACGAAACGCCCTCAAAAATCCCTGTAGGTGATGTGCTAAGCGACGAAAAAAACTACATAAAAGTGCGTTGTCGGGACGGATTTGTCAATATTTTAAGTATGCAACTCAACGGAAAACGAAGAAATTCGGTCGCTGAGTTCCTCAGAGGATACAAAATAAACGACTGGGAAATAATAAGATAACATATTTATCGAAAAAAATATTAAAAAAAATCATTTGATAGTCACCTTATTTAGAGAAATATTTCTATATTTGCAAAGTCAAATTGAATCTTTTGTTTAACCATTAAATATTTTAGACATGAACAAAACCGAACTCATCGCTGCCGTTGCTGCTAAGGCCGGCCTGACCAAAGCTGATGCCCACAAAGCTGTTGACGCTTTCGTGGCTACCACCGCTGCTGAACTGAAAAAGGGTGGCAAACTCACTCTCATCGGCTTCGGCACTTTCTCTGTTACCAAGAGAGCAAAACGCACTGGTCTGAACCCCCGCACCAAAGCTAAAATCACGATTCCTGCCCGCAAGGTTGCTAAATTCAAAGCCAGCAAGAATCTTGTTAAGTAAGGTCGGTTGACAAGAAAAGAAAGCATCCTCAATCGAGGATGCTTTTTTTATGCGATCTATTGGCTATGCCCACCAGCTCTCCGCGATGCCTCCAGGCATACGACCGATAGCCCGCTAATCAAACTTCTCGGAATAGAATTCCTTTTTGAAGTTCAAGAGATACACTTTCCTTGTGGCGCGCGTCATAGCCGTATACAACCAACGCAGATACTCTTTGTTCATCATCTCGTCGGTCATATACCCCTGGTCGATAAACACCGTGGGCCATTGGCCACCTTGTGTCTTATGGCAAGTCAAAGCGTAGGCGAATTTAACCTGTAGCGCATTGAAGTAGGGATTCTCACGCACCATACGCAACCGCTCGGACTTTATGGGAATATCGGCATAATCCTCCATGACAGCCATGAATAGCTGCTGCGACTCCTCACGCGTGAGCGACGGTGACTCCGAATGGAGGGTCTCAAGCATCACTTTGCAATCCAGATTAGGCACATCCGGATAGTCGATAAAGCGAGCCGTCACATCGACAAAATGGAAACCATATATGTCCTGATGGTTGCGCACACTAAGCACCTCCACTATGTCGCCATTGGCGATGAAGCCCATATCCGATTCCTTGTCTAACCAGAAGTAGTTGTTCTTCACTATCATCAGATAGTCACCCGCATTCACCTCCTCTTCCCGGAAAAGGATTCTGTTGCGGATTTCTTGGTTAAACTGGTTGGCTCTCTTGTTGGAACGGGTCACGAACACCACATCCTCCTGCGACGCCGCGGAATACTCACTATTTAGTGTGTCCTCCAAATCCTCGCCTTGCAGCCGGATGACATCTGGGAAACCTTCGGTATCGAAGAGGGGAAGCTCCACATCGTCGTAATCATCCATCATGGCGATACGGTCGCGAATCTGTGTGGCGTTGTGCAGTATGCCCGACATCGACTCCTGACGCACCACCTCCGTGAGCTCGTAATCATACAGCTTCATATCCGATACCGACTGCAAGTAATCCACCGAGAGGGCAGGACTCTCCTGCGAACCCACGGGAGGCAGCTGCGCCGTGTCGCCAATCAGCAAGAGGCGACAATGGTATCCCTCCACCACATAGTCGATTAAATCCTCCAGCAAACTGCGACGGCCAAAGAGGGCGCCATCCATACTGTCGGTGCCTATCATGGAGGCCTCGTCGACAATAAAGAGGGTATAGGAATGTTTGTTCTGCGCCCGGACACAATGCACGGCACCCGAGCCATCGATCATGGTTGTATATATCTTTTTATGTATGGTGTAGGCCTTGCGGCGCGAGTAGCCCGACAACACTTTGGCCGCCCGGCCAGTCGGGGCCAGCAGCAGGGTTTTTATCTTCAGCTGCGGAGCCGACTGGATAATGGCACTCACCAACGATGTTTTGCCCGTTCCCGCATACCCTTTCAGCATAAAAGCAGAATGCGGGTCTTCATCAAATAGGAAACGCGACAACAACTCGCACGCCTCACGCTGTCCCCGGGTCGGCACATGTGGGAAATAGGAGAATATCAGCCGTTGCACTACTTGAAGTGTGTCCATGAGCGTGAACAATACAACCAAAAAGAAAGAGACTTGCCACTAAAGACAAATCTCTTTTATCTATTTTATTTCTGACTTACTGATTAATTGGCAGGCACGGGAGCTTCACCGGCAGCGGTGGGAGCGGCGGCTGTATTGACGGGCAGAGTCATATTGTTGTCAACCGTCACCTCGGTCTGCATGGATTCCTCTGTTGCAGGGCGCTCAGCTCTAATCATAGCTGTGGCAACTATGCTCAACACGATGAGAATGGCGGCCAGCGTCCATGTGGTTTTCTCCAGGAAGTCGGTCGTCTTACGGACACCCATAATCTGGTTAGGAGCCGAGAAATTGGCGGCCAGTCCGCCACCCTTTGAATTTTGAACCAACACGACGATAGCGAGCAAAACGCAAACTACCAGAATCAGTACTACAATAAAAGTGTACATTGTCTATCTGTTTTTTATTTATTATTTATTTTACTTTTCAGTTCTTCTATTCGGGCTGCAAAAGTACTACTTTTTTCGGGATATTTCGACATTAATTTTTCATAAATGGCAACCGCCTGAGCCCGTTTGCCCTGTTTTTCGAGTATAACTGCCATAGTTTCAGTATCTACAGAATCCTGAACGGCGATGCTGTTTTTCCCCAACGACTCCACCGGTGTGGCCGGTTCTTCGGTACTGTCGTCGGCTTGACAATTGCCCGCTTCAAGGAATTTGGAGAGAATCACACTCTTGGGTGCTGTCTTGAAGGACACCTCTTGATAGGCGTTGATTTCCCCCAACACATCGAAGCCCTTGGACTCTGCAACGGAATATTCTTGTTCCTTGGCGTTCTCTATTTGGCGCTTGAGTTTCAAGTCCTCTGGAGTGAAGACATTAATGACGTTCACATCACCCAGAAGCGATGAGGTTTTCTGGGCGTCAATCAGATAGATTGATGTTTTGACCACCGAACGCGATTCCCACTGGTAGATGCTAGCTGCCTTGTCGCTCAGCACGTCCATCTGCTGCAAGATGGCACAATAGGGGTATTGCGCTCTGGCGGATTGAATGTCCAATTTCTCCTGCAGCGTATAACTATAAGGGTTCTGTATCTTGCTGACGAACGTAGACTTTTCCATAATGACAATTGTTTTTTACACACATGTTGAGTTTGCAAATTTACATAAAATTTGAAATTGACACGCAATCGTCAATTTTTGATAAGACGGACAGAGTTACCGAGGCATCGGTAGGTGCCGACCATGCGCACAGTATCGGAATTGAAGTCAAGCTTCCAGGTGCGCTCCGACCCGCTGGGCGTAGAAGACCAATATCGGCCGACGGTCCCCACACCACCTTCGTTTCCATAGCGATCGCGGACGCCCAAGGCCGGTAGGTTGATGGAGTTGCCATTGGATCCTGTTACGTTGTAACCGTCTCCTAACCAGATCCATTGACATTCTAAAATCAGCTCCTCAAACTGCTCTCGACTGGGTATCTGGCCTGCGAACAGCGTCCCTATGTCTTCGAGCGTAAAGAAGTTATACCCGGTATCGGCGGCATTATCCTCGTTTGATACCTTCCATTTGGTTCCACTTGTCAATCCCAAATCTATCCATACCTGATTCACATCGGTAGAATCACCGCCGTTATCCCCGCTGTTGTCGTTGTTCGTAACGCCATTGCCGCTCGTGTTGTCATTGGCGTCCTTCTCAGTGCAGCACACCAACGCACCCATGGCAAATGCCGTCAGGCAAATCATGCCTATATAAAGTAGTTTCTTCATAGGGGAGATATTTATCGACTGGGAATTTAATCTTGGACAAGCCGGATGGAGCGGCCATCGCAACGATCATAGTAGTATATGGACACACTACTGGAGTCGAAGCCGAAATCCCACGCATCATCGTCACCGTAGGGCGTGGCCGTCCAATAGTAGCCGTATGAGCCCACATCGTAGATATCGCCATCGCAACCGCGGGAACCAGCCGCAGGCAAGACGATTGAATTGCCGTTGGGTCCGGTCACCCTGTATCCATTGCCCGTCCACGACCACTGGCATCCGTCTTTCAACTCTTGAACCTGACCCTTGGTAGGCAACGCATCCTCGAAGGCAGCAACGGCCTCGTCATAGGTGTAGAAATCATACATTGTGTCGGCAGCATTCACTTCGTTGGCCGATTTCCACTTGGTGCCACTCGGCAATCCTAAATCCACATACTCGTCCGTGAAGCCACCATTTGTACCTCCATTGCCATTTCCCGTACTGCCATTGTTCTCTTTTTCGGTGCAGCACACCACAGCACCCAGAAAGAATGCCGCCAGACAAATCATAGCTAAATAATGTAATTTCTTCATTACTTGATTGTTTTATTTTACTAATATTTTTCTATCGGTAAGATTCTTTTTCCAAAAAAACGGTTCTCAAGGCAAGCCGTATGTCTTCGCAGAAAGTTGTTTTTTGCCATTCATTATGTGCATAGCCAACTACTGAAAGCGGTTGCAAAATTACGAATAAATAACAAAACGACAAAATATACAAATATCCGCCAAAGAAAACAGCCAAGAATATGGAAATTCAGGTGAGCTCACAGAGATATCCCAAAGCCGTTTATACACCGCCATTATTTTTTGATTATAAAACACATGATTTACATTGTTTTACACGCATCTTTCAAGAAGTGTGAGATTTTTTTCTTGCTATATTGTTTTTTTTATGTACTTTTGCAACTCCAAAAAAGTGTAAGACAATGAAGAGAACATTCCAACCATCACGCAGAAAAAGAGCAAATAAGCACGGTTTTCGTCAGAGAATGTCGACAGCCAATGGTAGAAAAGTTTTGGCTGCACGCCGCAGAAAAGGCAGAAAGAAACTGACCGTTTCCGACGAACGATAGTGTTTGAATTTCTTTCGATAGCATCAAAGAAATAGACTTTGCAAGGGAAAAGAAGTATTGTGGGCAACAATACTTCTTTTTTAATGCTATAACCGATCCACACAATGAAACTTAGAAAGACAAAACAGGAGGTGGTTTACAACGATGTCGAGATTCTTGATGCGGCTGCCGAAGGTATGTCCATCGCCAAAATTGACGGCGACGAAGCCAACAACGGCATGGTGGTATTCGTGCCCTTCGTCGTGCCGGGCGACGTTGTTGACCTCAAAGTGTTTAAGAAGAAAAAAAACTATGCCGAAGGACGTGCCGTGGCCATAAAGAAGCATTCCCCACGGCGCGTCGAGCCGCAATGCCCGCATTTCGGCACCTGCGGAGGATGCAAATGGCAGATACTGAACTACGATGACCAGTTGGCGTTCAAGCAGAAACAGGTCAAGGACAATCTGGAGCGCCTCGGGCGTGTGGACACCTCGCTGATGCGCCCCATCTGTGGTTCGGACAATATCTATTACTACCGCAATAAACTCGAGTACACTTTCTCCACCAAACGTTGGCGCACCACCGAGGAGATGGACGCCATCGACAAAGAGACGTTGGCCAACGACCCTGGTGCATTGGGTTTCCATGCCCCCACACTTTTCGACAAAGTCCTAAACATAGAGCATTGCGCCCTCCAGAAAGAACCATCGAACGCCATTCGTCTCGCCATACGCGACTACGCGCTGAGCCATCAGTTGCCTTTCTACGACATCCGCAACCACACCGGATTCCTGCGTAACATCGTCATCCGCAACAGCACTCTGGGAGAATGGATGGTCGTGGTGGTTGTCTCTTCCAGTTCAAACCCTGACGAGCACAACCTTTCCCAGCAGGCGGAAGCCATGCTCTTTCCGCTTCTCGACATGCTTAAGGAGCAATTCCCGGAAATCACCTCGCTGCAATACATAGTCAACAACAAGTACAACGACTCCTACACCGACTTGGACGTGGTAACCTACTCTGGCAAAGACCATATCGTTGAGACCATGAATGGGTATCGCGACGGCAAGACCTTGCGGTTTAAAATCAATCCCAAGTCCTTTTTCCAAACCAACTCCCTACAGGCGCAGAAGCTATATAGTTTTATAGCTGAATTTGCCGACCTCAAAGGCCATGAAACCGTATACGACCTCTATACCGGCACCGGTACCATAGCACTCTTTCTGGCAGGACAATGCAGCAAGGTGGTGGGCATCGAATATGTGGAAGAGGCGATAGCAGACGCCAAAACCAACGCATCATACAACGGCTACGACAACACCGCATTCTTTGCCGGAGACATGGCCAAAGTGCTGACCCAAGAGTTTATCACCACGCACGGCCGGCCCGACACCATCATCACCGACCCACCACGCGCCGGCATGCACGAAAAAGTAATTGAACAACTGCTGCTGACCGAAGCGGAGAAGATTATCTACGTAAGCTGCAATCCTGCCACCCAAGCACGCGACCTTGCGCTTCTCGCATCCAAATATAAGGTGGGGCGCATACAGCCCGTCGATATGTTTCCCCACACCCAACATGTGGAGAACGTAGTCGAGTTGACTCTAAAAAAAACAATAAAAACTGCATAGTTTCAAAAAAAATACTATCTTTGCACATTGTAGATTGTCCGCAGAAAGAGGGCTCTTTACATTATATGTATTTATTATACATATTATTAGCGAAAGAAATAAAATAAAATAGACCAATTAACTCATTACGACAAAATGAAAAAAAGACTATTTGCTACGTTATTGGTGGCCATGTTGATGCCTTTTGTGATGCAAGCAGACCCCACTTACCACCATGTCGCCGTTGACACCGTCACCGCCTGCGGCCAATTCACTTGGACGGTAAACCAGCAAAACTTTAACACTCCGGGTGTTACCGATGCATCCTATGTCCACGGAGACACTCTCTATATGGTTCACGTCACCATCTACCCCACCTACTACACCCCTTCCGACACAGTTGACGTAGATGGTGGTTGCACTTATACCTGGGGACATCTCACGCTGAGCACCAACGGCTTTTATCGTGACACACTACATTCCGTCTATGGTTGCGACAGCGTTGCCGCCATCAACCTCACCGTCACCACATCGGCAACCAAGAGTTATACCGTCACCGCATGTGCCAAATACGAGTGGCATGACTCTGTCTACACAACCAGCACGGTCATCTCCAACAAGACGTTCCCCAATCCTTCCACCAACTGCGACTCCATATTGAGTCTCGACCTTACTATTCTCACCCCCGATACAATAGTTACCGACACCTTTGTGAACGCTTGCGAATCGACATTCTTCCGTTTTTCCAACGGCTTCCCGTCAAGAATCTTGAGTTTCAATAGAGACACTACCATCAACACGGATACCTATACCCGTGAGGGCGATGCTTTCTGGAGCGGGCTCCACAAACGCGGCGCTACTGCCGAACAATGCTACGACAGTATCCGTACTGCCCATATCTCCATCCATCGCAAATCGTACACTCCGATGAACTATACAAGATGCGACGAGTTCACCTTCGAAGGATACTATGAGACCTACCGCTACACCTACGACATAGACACTGCTTCGGGCGATACTATCTCCACTACCATTGACACCACTACCCACAACTATTCCAGAACGTATCTGTCAAACAAGAACAACGACACCATCCGCATCGGCTACACCAAGTTCTCCTGCGACAGCATGGCTGTTCTCAACGTGACCATCCACCGTTCTCCTGTGGTTTCCATCACCGGCAACATCAATCTTGCCCCTGGCGGTTCTACCACGCTGTATGCTGTCTGCGACCAGACCAACATCGCCTACCTGTGGAGCACCGGTGCCACGAGCGACAGCATCAACACGCCGGCCATTAGTGAGAATACCGACTATAGTGTGCAAGCCACCAACCGCACGACGCAATGCAGCAATACTGCCTACGTCACTGTGATGGCCAACGAAGGCATCGCCTCGGCTGAGAATACGCCGGTCAACATTTATCCCAATCCTGCAAGCGCCAAGCTGAATATTGAGTGCGCCGATGCTATCAGCCATCTGGCTGTATACGACGCCGTGGGTCAGCGTCTGGTTAGCACCTACAATCAAGGCAGACAGCATACCCTCGACCTCAGCGACTTTGCCAACGGATGCTATATCGTCCGCATCCAGTTGCGCAACGGCGATGTGGTGGTACGCAACTTTATCGTAACCAAATAAGAGATTAACATTCCCCACATAAAAAGCGTTCGGTATCTCTGCCGGACGCTTTTTTAATACGACGCATGTCACGAAGTATCTTTCTTATTGGTTTAACGGCTCTGCTGTGCTGCTCATGCCATTGGAGCGACAGGCCTGTCCGCCTGTCCGGAGAAGCCCAAGGTACCACCTACTCCATTATCTACTACGACCGCCAGCAGCGCAACCTGCAGCCGCAGATTGACTCCCTGCTGACTGCTTTCGACCTTTCCGCCTCGCTGTGGGTGGACAGCTCCCTGCTGCGACGCATCAACAACGGTGACTGCGACCAACTGGACACTACACTCGACATACTGCTCCGCCACTCTATAGACATGAACCGATACACCGGAGGGGCTTTCGATTGCACCGTGGGCAAACTGGTGCGTTGCCATGGGTTCGGTTTCGACAAACGAGGCGACCTTGACGAACATACCCTCGATAGTTTGCGCCAATATGTGGGAACCGACAAGATTTCTCTGGACAGCTCTTCTCGCCGCATCTCCAAACATCCTGGCGTGGAGATAGATTTCAACGCTATCGCCCAAGGGTATTCCGTCGACCTTATCGCCGACCTGCTTGAACGGAAAGGCATCCACGACTATCTGGTGGACGTGGGAGGCGAAGTCATCGCCCGTGGACACAAACCCGACGGCAGGCTTTGGACGGTAGGCATCGAACGACCTGCTGCCAACAAATACAGCGCCCCTGAAGTAGAGACCTCTATCGAGTTGCAGGACCTATCGGTGGTCACCTCGGGCAGCTACCGGAAATACTACGAAAAAGGAGGCGTCAAGTATTCCCACACAATAGACCCTACTACGGGCCGTCCCGTACAACATTCGTTGCTGAGTGTCTCCGTGGTGGACAGCTACGCATGGCGTGCCGACGCTTTGGCCACCGCCTTTATGGTCATGGGGCTGGAGAAATCGCTACGGTTTATCGACGACCACCCAGACGACCCTCAAGTGCAGAGCGTCTTCTTTATATATGACGACAACGGCGAGTTGCGCACCTTTGCCACCCACGCTTTCGAGAAACTCATCAAGCAGCCGCCGGCAAACGAAAAGTGAGGCGCGCCGTTCCACGAAACAGCAAGCCAATACTCAACAACCGACAGAAAATAAGTCCAACACCATACAAAAAGAACTTCCCCCATGAAATCAATGACAGGTTATGCCAAGCGCCAATGCGCCGTAGGTAACAGAAAAATCACCATTGAAATAAAAACCCTCAACAGCAAGCAGATGGACGCCAACGTGAAGCTGCCGTTCCGATATCATGCCCATGATTTGGAAATCCGCTCCATGCTCAACCGACTGGAACGTGGAAAGATAGACTTTATCCTCACGGAGGAGTCGGACAGCACCGTCGCTACGTCACCCTTGAACGAGGAACTGGTGCGGACACGCCTGGAGCAATTGCGCCACATGACCGATGGACTGCATGTCAACACGACTACCGAACAGCTGATCGACTGCATACTGCGCCAGCCCGACATCTGGAACACGACATCCACCGAGGAGGCCAACGACGAGGAATGGGACACCATCAGGGAACAGATATCGGCCGCCATTGATGAGACCGACCAGTTCCGCCTGCACGAAGGCACTATCCTACAGCAGGACTTCGTCAAGCATGTGGACATTATTGAGCAACGGCTCGGTGAGATACCGCAGTATGAGAGCCAGCGCATCGACACAGCCAAAGAACGCATACGCAAATACATCGCCGACTTCGCCATCAAGGAGGTCGACGAGAACCGCTTTGAGCAGGAACTCATCTACTATCTGGAGAAACTCGACATCACCGAGGAAAAGGTGCGCCTGCAGAAGCACATCGACTACTTCCGCAGCACCATGGACTCGGAAGAGTGCTCCGGAAAGAAACTGGGGTTCATCGCGCAGGAGATGGGGCGCGAAATCAACACCACCGGCAGCAAGGCCAACCACGTGGCCATCCAGCAGCTGGTTGTCCAGATGAAGGACGAATTGGAAAAGATTAAGGAACAGCTGGGTAACATCCTCTAATAACAGCACCAGTTATCACAAACAAGGGCATCCCGAAAAGGATGCCCTTGCTCGTTTGTACCAAAGCTAAAACAATTGCCTCGGTTTTGTTGGCGAACGTTTTATCGGTTAGCCCGCCGGCGACGTCAGAGCCAAAAAGAAGAGGGTGCTCCGCTGGGAGCACCCTCTGTCTGTATCATTGACCCTCAAGGAATCAATGGTTCGTCAGCACTTAGCGAACGATGAGTTTCTCAACCTTGCTGAAGTTGCTGTTGGTGATGCGAACGAAGTAAGCACCCTTGGCAAGACCAGCGAGACTGATGTTCTGAGCCGTAGTGGCATCCATCTTGGCACTGCGAATGATGCGGCCACTCATATCGACGAGAGCGAAATCAACCATGCCTTCAACACCGCTGATGGTCAGCTGAACATTGGAGGTAGCGGGGTTGGGCTGCAGGTTCACGTTGACATTGGAAGCAACGGGATCGATGCCTTCCTCGATTTCGGGAGCCAGCGTGAAGGTCACGTTGATAGTGGTGGGAGCGTCGATGGTGAAGGTGTACGACACATCGCTGAGGTAGGTGGTGTCGTTGGTGAAGATCACAGCACCATCCTGGAAGATCTGGTCAACCATGTAATCCTCGTCAGGGATGAAGATGTAAGTTCTGGAAGCACCGTCGACAACGCTGTCGATCTGACCGCAGAGCATGTTGTACTGCTGGTCGGAAATGTTACCATGAGCACCACACTGAATGTCAACGGGATGTTTGGTGCGATACTCATAGGGACCAACGAGCATACGAATCATGGGGAAAGTACCCATCTTGAAGAAATGGTAGTCTTGATCCGTGGGGTCATAGACCAAGGTATTGTATACATTGGGATGTCCAACACTGCTGCCATAACCTTCCATGCCAGGAACATTACGGAAATAGTGGTAGTTGGTATCAGTATCGTAGTATCCAATAGTGTTGGCAGCAACTGCAAACTCTCCATCCTCTGCCAGATGATAACCAACACGATAAGCTGTATTGGGCTCAAGGGCGGGCTGGTTGGGGAAGTCAATGGTAATAACGTGGTAGTCACCGTATTCCTCATATTCAGTTATGGTGTTGAGGTCAGAGGGCTGTACAAGGTAGTTATTGGCACCTGTTTCTATTCCACCAAAACTTACATAGGTTCGACCACCATCGGTGTACACACTATCCTTGCGAAGCATGGTAAAGATTTCCATTCCAGCCTGATCACCATAACCAGGATAAGTAGCAGCCACAAGCTGCATACCTTTAATTCTCCAGCCGGCGGGGATATTGTCACCCGTGAGGTAACTATTGTAGATACCATAGTTAGTCAAGTTATAGCCAACATTGTTGAGTTCGCTCGACCAAGCTTGTGGATTGTCAAGCGCCATACCTGCAACCCAGATGCTGAATTTACGGAGAACACCATTGTCATGAGCCCAAACAGCGGGGGCACTACCGGTAGCAGCGTTGACGGTGTAACCAATAGTATCATAGGTACGGTTAGCGTTGGTAGCGGTAGCCAAGATGTGGGGGTGAGCGGTGCTGCGGATGTCGCCAAAGACATAGTTCATGCCTGTGGTGGCAGTAGGCAACAGAGCGGTGGGTCCTCTACGAGGATTATAAGATGGGGTATTGGTGTTATAACCAAAACCATTGCCGCCGTACCAACCCTTGGGGTCGAAACGGATAGAGGTATCCACCATGCTGGGGAGAGATGCAATGTTCACTGTGCCTGCTGAAGTGTAGCCACTGTTGCGGCTGGTGCTGGTTTTCAGTTCACCAACAATGTTAGTCTGGGTGTTTCCACCAGTGTTGCGGATATCGACGTTCCAAACCATGGGAACCGACAAACCCTGGGGCATCATTCCATAGAAACCCTCAAAATACTCGTCCTGAATAGAGGTTATACGGTTTGCGGGGCCTTCGATAGCCATCACATCGTCAACAATCCAATAGTATCCGTAGGCGCCACCACCATTACCATCGCTTGGGCAACTCCAACGGATACGGAAATATACATTGGCCTGACGGGCGGCGGAAGCGGGCAGAGTAGCTCTCACCCAACCAGTAGTATTATCGTTAACCGCAATATCCAAGTTTGTAATATTGATTTCAACAGCATGCCATGTGCTACCGTCGGTGCTGTAGTCAATCCAGCAACGGTCCCTGTTAAATTTCTGATAGCGCTGATAAAAACGAATGTCAATCAATGCGACATTTGAGCAGTTCATGGGGCCAAAGCTCATATAGGCGTTATAACCGCCAACAGTGCCTGCACCACCAATTTGGGTGATGGATTCCACCATGTCCATGACCATGAAGCCATCGCCTACAGAGGGGCTGCGGAAAGAAAGATCCCTACCGCTATTGATTCCAAAGAAATGATTCCATGCAGGGTAATTTGCCTGGTTTGACCAGTAAGAATTGGAGGTGTCGGTGTGACGACGCCAAGTGGAAGCGAAGCCCGATTGGGTGTGTTCAAGAGTACCGGCTTGCACTGTGGTGTCGACCTGGTCGGCAGCCGTCAGGGTACCGGTCGTAGGAGCGGCATTAAATGTAACATGGAGGATAGTGTCACCCTCGGCCTTGGTGAAGATGGAACCTTTGTAACCAGAGTTCTGGGCGGTGCATGCCTCATACCTGGTTTTCATTGCAGCGGTAGTCTCGCTGTGGCGGCTAACGCTGTTGTTAGTTTGTGCAAAGGCGAAGGTGGCGCACAATGCAAAACTAAGAACCATTAATGTTTTTTTCATTGTGTTTTAATTTTGATTGGTAACTTTTCTTTTTTTCGTTTTTTCTCCATAAATCCTTATAGGTAAGCATACTAAACGCTACCCTTCGGGGTTTTTGGACATTATTTTGTACTTGCAAATATAAACTTATTTCCTGACTTGGCAAAAGTTTTTCTTTTTTTTTGTTTTTTTAGGATTACCCAAGGATGGTGTGTCGGGGGATACGTCACAGTGGCGATGACCTGTTTCCGTTGGCGGCTGCAGATTCTCTTCCTCACCGCTTACTATTGGTTGACTCTTGGTTGAGTTTTGGGGTGCTCTTGGTCTGCCTTTGGGTTACCCTTGGTCTTCCCTTGGTCTTCCTTTGGTCTTCCCTTGGTCTTCCCTTGGTCTTCCCTTGGTCTTCCTTTGGTCTTCCCTTGGTCTTCCTTTGGTCTTCCCTTGGTCTTCCCTTGGGTTACCCTTGGGTTTCCTTTGGGTTTCTCTTGGTCTTCTATTGGTCTTCTATTGGGTTTCTCTTGGGTTT
>CACXCY010000151.1 GCA_902766265.1 uncultured Bacteroidota bacterium | reverse complement strand
TCTTCCCTGAAGTCGTCACTGCGAAGCAAGACATCCTCGTCCATTGACGACACGCTGCCGCGCAAACCCTCCCATTGGGCATCCATACGGAGGTTGACAATATCCTGGGCGCGTGCGACGCCTATGAGCGAAATGACTATAATGGTAAGAGATAGAAACCTTTTCATTGAACAGTATACATTTTTGACGGTGCAAAGATACAAAGAAAATTATGAATAATACTAAAAAAGTTAAAAATAGTTCGCACGTGGGGTGACCATCCATCGTGCGACACGGCTTAGCCAGTGGAAATTCCACCCTCTTTCTGCGTGTTAATATCCTGTCGGCAGAACCTCCAGTACTCCCACCTCCGACACCAGCGATGCGACCTTCTGGATGTTCACGATTTGCGTTGATGCATACACAACCCGTGCGGCTTTGTCGGACTCATCCTTGGAGCTTTGGAAAACAAATAGTTGAACCCCACATAAGGGAGCGTCTGAGTATGATTGGGCATATGGTCGGACTACGTGTGGGCATATAGTCGCACCATGAGTGGGCACATAGTCGGACTACATACGGGCACATAGTCGGACAATGGGCAGCATATTATTTTCTCCACCCACAGACTCCTCCGACAATCCAGAACAGAAAGACCCTCGTCCACGGCTCTGACGGGGGAGCAACTGGCGACTTTGTATCAACAGTGTGTTGATAAATTTTTGCACATCGGGGGCAGGCGTATAGAAATAATGACGTAACTTTGCAAACTGATTTATCATGCACCATTAACAGAAACTAAAAACGTAACAATATGAGATTCATCACCAACAGTCAACTCTTTGCCAAACAGCTGCAGATTATGAGCGGCGTGCTGACCAACAACAACACCGTACCCATCATCAACTGTTTTCATTTCAAACTGGAAGACAACATTCTGACCGTAAAAGCCACCGACCTGGAGACCACCCTCGTGAGCCGCATCGAGCTCGAATCGGGCAAGGTGGAAGGTATCGACGAAGTGGCTGTGCCCTCAAAGCTGCTGCTCGACACGCTGAAGAGTCTTGACGATGTGCCTATGACCTTCTCGGTAGACGCCAGCACCTATGCCATTGAGATTACCTCGGGCGACGGTAAATACCGCCTGGCAGGCCAGAGCGCCGAGACGTTTCCCACCATGCCCACCATCACCGACGCCGTCAAAACCACACTGCCTGCATCCGTGCTGGTCAACGCCATCAACAAAACGGCCTTCGCCGCCTCGACCGACGAAATGCGTCCCACGATGGCAGGCATCATGATGTCCCTCACCCCCGAGCGGATGGTTGTAGCCGCCACCGACGCTCACAAGCTGGTACGCTACAGCCGTATGGACGTACATACGGACGAGCCCGTCAAGTTCATTCTTCCCCGCAAGCCCATCACGCTGGTGAAGAACATACTCGTCACTCGCAAGGAAGACTCGGACGTGGTAGTGGAATACAACGCCACCAACGCCAGCTTCACCTTTGACAACTTCTACGCCATCTGCCGCTTGGTGGAAGGTACCTATCCCAATATCGACGCCGCTATCCCCAAGGAAAGCCCCAACACGATGACCTTGGACCGCGTCTCGTTCCTCAACACATTGCGCCGCGTCGGACTCTTCGCCAACCAATCCACCCACCAGGTACGTCTCAGCGTCACCGACAAAGGATTGCGCATGTCGGCCGAAGACATCGAATTCTCCAACGACGCCCATGAGACGATACCCTGCGAATACGAGGGCGAACCTATGGAAATCGGCTTCAACGCCAAGTTCCTCATGGAGATGGTGAGCAACCTCGATTCAGACAACATCCTCATCAAGCTGACGAACCCAAGCAAGGCCGGTATTATCTTCCCTGTCGTAGATGAAGACGACAACCCCGAGGAAATACTGATGCTCGTTATGCCCGTGATGCTCGCCAACTAACCCTCCGACGGAGCCACTACCCACACAGCCATAGCAACCCTATCCCTCCATGAACCACACCAACAACCACGGAAAGATACGCCTTTGGGGCGAACACGCCTCGGCAGTGTTCAGCATCACTCTGGTGCTGTTCGTATTCGGACTACTGATGTTCATCGAGTACCACTCCTACCGTACCACCCACGACATGCAGGAGCGTATCACCTTCAGAGTAGACCTGACCCCCGACATCACCGACAGCACAGCCATCAGCTTGCAGGAAGAGATTTCGGAGTACGGCTATGTAAAGAATGTGGAATACATATCTAAAGACGAGGCCGCCGCACTCTTCACCGAAGAACTGAACGACGACTTTATCGGATTTCTGGGCTATAACCCCCTCTACCCCACCCTGATGGTCAATTTCAAGACCGGCATCGTCCCCGAACATGAGAAGAAGGTCATCGACCAGTTCACCAGCGCTGTGGGGCAATTGCCATTCGTCACCGGTGTGGTGTACCAAGAGAACGTGGTCAATGAACTGAACGATGTATTCTACAAGATTAGCTGGTTCCTGATTATCTTCATCATGCTGTTGCTGTTCATCTGTGTCATGCTTATCAGCAACACCATCAAGATAACCATCTACGCCACGCAGCAGACCATCCAGACCATGCGTCTGGTAGGTGCCACCAACAATTTCATCGCACGTCCCTTCTTGTGGCGCAGCGTGCTGTTCGGATTCCTGGGCGGTTTGTTTGCCGACATTCTGCTGGCCGTAGCCATCTACTCATTCAGCAGTCAATTCTCGCTCCACATCCTCACCAAACAGTTTGCCTCCGTCTATGGACTCATGGCAACCGCTATCCCCGTGGTGGGCATCATCATTTCATACTTCGCCACACTTGGCTCCATCCACCGCTACCTGAGAATCAAACAGGAATAACAAAGCAGATTAAAAACATACCATTATGGCAACAAACAATAAGAAAAACGTTGAAGCCCCGAAGAACGACTTTGCCATTGCATTCGGCACCATCAACTATATCATTATGGGCATCGGTCTCCTCCTGCTCGCTATCGGATACATCCTGTTGTGCGGTGGCGGTAGTGACGACCCCAACACTTTCAACCCTGCCATGTTCGACAGACGCCGTCTGGTAGTCGCTCCCATACTGATTGTTGTCGGATTCATCGCTGAAATTGTGGCCATCATGTTAAAGCCCAGCGACAAAAAGCAGGACAACGCCGAAGAGTAATAGCCCATTGGGCATCGACATCTACATCCAACCGTAGTCAAAACTTATACCATGGACTGGTTTCAAGCCCTTATTCTCGGTATCGTCCAAGGACTTACCGAATATCTGCCTGTAAGTAGCAGCGGACATCTCACCATAGGTAACTACCTCTTCGGTATCGACGGGGAGGCCAATCTGACTTTCAACATCGCTGTCCACGTAGCCACTGTGCTCAGCACATGTGTCATCCTGTGGAAAGAGATTGTGTGGATTTTCAAAGACCTTTTCAAGTTCCAATGGAACGACGGCACCAAATATACCGTCAACATACTCATATCGATGATACCGGTAGCCATTGTCGGAATCCTGTTCAAGGACAAGGTTGAGGCCATCTTCAACCCGGAAACCTCCCAGTCCACTTTCGGCAACGGACTGTTCATCGTGGCCTGCTGCCTGCTACTCACCGCACTGCTGCTCACCTTCTCCTATTTCGCCAAGCCACGCCAACGCGAACAGATATCCCCTTGGCATGCCTTCGTCATCGGCATCGCACAGGCCTGCGCTGTGCTGCCTGGTCTGTCCCGTTCCGGCAGTACCATAGCCACGGGCTTGCTGCTGGGCAACAAGAAAGAGAAGCTGGCTCAGTTCTCGTTTCTCATGGTCATTCCTCCCATTCTTGGCGAAGCACTGCTCGATGCCAAGGATTTGCTGTTTCCCGATGCCGATGCTTGCGCTGCAGCCGCCACGGGTGCAGGACTATCGACAGGTGCCCTACTGGTTGGCTTTGCCGCCGCCTTCGTCAGCGGATGTCTGGCCTGCAAATGGATGCTCAACCTCGTGAAGAAAGGCAAACTTATCTGGTTCGCCATCTATTGTGCTATTGTCGCACTGATGGCCATGGTGCTGCCCTATGTCTTCTAACCGGCAACCGACAGCATCCCTATACATATATATTATATAACCGACCACCTGATGACACTCGACGACATTGAAACAGGTATTGTTCTTGCCGTTGACAAGCCCTATGGCTGGACCTCGTTCCAAGTGGTCAATAAAATCAAGTGGCAAATCAAACGCGACCTTGGCGTCAAGAAGTTCAAGATAGGCCATGCCGGCACTCTCGACCCTTTGGCCACAGGTCTGCTACTAGTGTGCGTGGGCAAAGCCACCAAGCGCATCGACGAGCTGCAAAACGGACGTAAAGTGTATACGGGCACTATAGTGCTGGGTGCTACGACACCATGTTTCGACCTTGAGCGAGCCATCGACGCCTACTATCCCACGACACAGCTCACCGAAGACCTCATCCGAGAGACCTCACGTCAGTTTGTGGGAGATATAGAACAGGTTCCGCCTATGTTCTCGGCGGTCAAGGTGGATGGAGCGCGCGCCTACAGCTACGCCCGCAACGGAGAGCTGACGGAGATAGCCGCCAAACGGGTGTCGGTCTACAGCTTCGACATCCCCGCCATACGCAACCTGGGATGCGACACGCCCGTGCCGTCACTCGAAACCTTGGGCTCGCCTGCTACCGACCCCCACGAGAAGGAGCTCTACCGCCATCCACAAGGCATTGTGCCCCCTATGTTGCCTCAGGTGGACTTCCGCATTTGCTGCGGCAAAGGAACATACATACGCAGCATAGCACGTGACTTGGGGCTGGCACTGGGCAGCGGCGCATTCCTTTCGGCACTACGAAGGGAACAGGTGGGCAGCTACTCCGTGGCTGATGCCATCCATATTGAAAGTGGCAAAGACGTTTCATTTTAGTTAAAAGCGTCTTCCCTACCCTAAAATATTTACCACTGTTTTACTTGCAGTTAAGATATTATCGTCGCGTAAAAAGTTAAATAACTTGACATCGGGTGCGTATTTTAGTATCTTTGCGCCCGTTAGAAAGGTAAAACATGGGGACAGTGACGCCGCTCCTGCCTGGAAACGCATGACGCAACCACCCCTACACCAATGCAGCGATTATGATCAACACACTATACTCAACAATGAAATTATCGCAATTCAAGTTCCAACTTCCCAAGGAACTGATTGCCGAGAAGCCCTCCAAACTGCGTGACGAAGCTCGCCTTATGGTGTTGCACCGCGACAACGGGGAGATTGAACACAAGCTATTCAAGGACATGATCGACTACGTCGAAAAAGACGACGTGGTGGTGCTCAACAACACCAAGGTATTTCCTGCACTGCTCTACGGCGAGAAAGAGAAAACCGGTGCCAAAATCACCGTATTCCTGCTCCGCGAACTCAACCAGGAGACACGCCTTTGGGATGTGGTGGTAGACCCTGCCCGCAAGATACGCATAGGCAACAAACTCTATTTCGGTACCAACGATGCCCTCGTGGCCGAAGTGATTGACAACACCACCTCGCGCGGACGCACCATCCGTTTCCTCTTCGACGGCGACCACGACGAGTTTATCTCCATCATCCGCAGCATGGGACGCACCCCATTGCCGGAGGAGATACTGCGTCTGCGTATGGAGCACGCCAGCAAGGAGAAAGCCCAGAACATGCTGAACGTCATCACCGCTGACGATGCTGAACGCTATCAGACAGTCTTCGCCAAGGAGGAGAGCTCGGTGGTGGCACCCGCTGCCGGACTGCATTTCAGCCGCGAGCTCATGAAACGTATGGAGATTAAAGATGTCAAGGTAGCCGAGCTGACCTTGTTTGCCGGACTAGGCACCTTCAAGCCCATCGAGGTCGAGGACCTCTCCAAGCACCGGATGGACTCGGAGGAGATGCACCTCAGCACCCAGACGTGCGACATCATCAACCACGCCAAGCAGGCAGGACACAAGATATGCTGCGTAGGCACCACCTGCATGAAAGCGCTCGAGACAGCCGTCACCATACCAGGCACGGTACAGCCCTTCGACGGATGGTCCAACAAGTTCATCTTCCCGCCCTACAACTTCACCATCGCCGACATGATGATTACCAACTTCCACTATCCCAAGTCATCACTATTCATCCTTGTCAGCGCCTTTGCCGACCCCGACTTGCTGATGTCGGCCTATCAGACAGCCATCAAGGAGAAGTACCGCTTCGGTTCCTATGGCGACGCCATGCTGATTATATAAAGGAATAGGCAGGAAAACTTGCGGCACTCCCATGGCACCACTTGCAGAAATACTACGTCCCCAGTCGCTCGACGACTATATCGGCCAGCAGCATCTGGTCGGTCCGGGAGCGGTGTTGCGCACGCTTATCGAGAGCGGACGCATCCCCTCCATGATATTCTGGGGGCCTCCGGGCATCGGCAAGACCACGCTTGCCATGATTATCTCCCGCACCCTTCAACGGCCGTTCCATACGCTCAGCGCCATCAGCAGTGGCGTCAAGGAGGTGCGCCAGGTGATTGAGGATGCGCAGAAAGAGGAAGGCACGATTCTTTTCATCGACGAAATCCATCGTTTCAACAAAAGCCAGCAGGACTCCCTGCTCGCCGCCGTGGAGAGAGGCACCATCACCCTCATCGGCGCCACAACGGAGAATCCCTCGTTTGAAGTCATCTCCGCCTTGCTCTCCCGATGCCAGGTCTATGTGCTCAAAGACTTTGGCGAGGAAGACATGCGACAGCTCCTCGACAGCGCCGTGCGCTACTATGCCACGCAGCACATCACCGTGCATTTGCAGGAGACCGAGGCCCTGATGCGCATATCGGGCGGCGACGCCCGCAAGCTACTCAACGCACTGGAGCTGGTGGTCAACAAGGAGGTACCCTACAACCACGGCGACACCCCTGTAACCGTCGACGTCACCAACCAGAAAGCCACCACGGTCATCCAACAGAACCTGGCCTACTACGACCGCCAAGGCGAGATGCACTACGACATCATCTCTGCCTTCATCAAGTCCATGCGGGGCAGCGACCCCAACGCCGCCGTCTACTGGCTGGCACGCATGATAGAAGGCGGCGAAGACCCGCTCTTCATCGCACGACGCATGCTTATCTTCGCCTCCGAGGACATCAGCAACGCCAACCCCAACGCCCTGCTGCTGGCCAATGCCTGCTTCGAGGCGGTGAGCAAGATTGGCTATCCCGAATGCCGCATCACCCTGTCGCAGACAGCCATCTATCTGGCCAACTCGGTGAAGAGCAATGCCACCTACATGGCTCTCCTGGCCGCCCAGACAGCCATACGCCGCACCGGCGACCTGCCCGTGCCGCTGCACATACGCAATGCACCCACCAAGCTGATGAAGGACCTGGGCTACCACGACGGCTACAAATACGCCCACGACTACGAGGGCAACTTTGTGGACCAGGAGTTCCTGCCCGACCAGCTGAAGGGCACGCGGTTCTACGAGCCGGGCGACAACCCCAGCGAGCAAAAGACCCGCGAGTTGCTCAAATGGCGATGGAAGGAGAAATACGGATATTGACCCGCTGCCGGAAGACGGAACAGGAAACGCCGCCGCAGGCAGAAGCACAAGCACCACCGCAGGCAAGCATGGAAAGCACCTCCGCAGGCGCGGCTGAAAAACACCACCGACAGGCAGGAGTACAGGCACGACTGAAAAGACAGAAGCATGGCCGAAGCACTATTGACCGTTGAGAACCTCACCAAGTCGTATGGCGACAAGCTGCTGTTCGAGGACATCTCGTTCGGCATCAACGCCGGGCAGAAGACCGCCCTCATCACCCGCAACGGCTACGGCAAGAGCTCGCTGCTCGACATCATCACCGGCAAGGTGCTGCAGGACAGCGGACGCATCACCTTCAGCAACAATGTGCGCATGGCCTACCTGCCGCAGAACCCCAGCATACACAGCGGCCAGAGCATCCGCGATTTCGTCTTCGACTCCGACAACCAGTACATGCGCCTCATTGCCCGCTACGAGGAGGCGCTGCTGCAGACCTCGCTGGGCCACGACAGCCCTCAGCTCCCGCAGCTCATCAACGAGATGGACATCCTCAACGCCTGGGACTACGAGAGCCGCGTCAAGGAGGTGCTCAGCCGACTGGACATCCGCGACCTCGACCGTCCCGTGAGCATCCTCAGCGGCGGCGAGCAGAAGAAGGTGGCCATGGCACGCACGCTCATCGACGACGTGAACTTCCTCATCCTCGACGAGCCCACCAACCATCTGGACATCGCCATGATAGAATGGCTCGATGGGTTCCTCTCCAAGCAGAAGCTCGCCTTGCTCATCGTGACCCACGACCGCTACTTCCTCGACCATGTGTGCCACGACATCATAGAGATTGACAACTCGCAGCTCTACCACTACCGCCCGTCGAACCCCTCCGTGCCGCCCTACGACTACTATGTGGAGAAGCGCCTTGAGCGTCTGGCCAACGCCAAGGCCGAGGTGGAGAAGGCGCGCTCGCTCTACCGCACGGAGCTCGAATGGATGCGACGCATGCCGCAGGCCCGCGGCACCAAGGCCCGCGCCCGCATCGACGCCTTCTACGAGCTGGAGCAGAAGGCGCACACCCGCTTCGACGAGAAGAAGCCCGAGCTCAGCGTCAAGACCGAGCGCATCGGCGGCAAGATACTGGAGATGTACAACGTCTGCAAGAGCTACGACGGACGCAAGCTGGTGGACGACTTCAGCTACGCCTTCAAGCGGTGCGAGCGCATCGGCATCGTGGGTCCCAACGGCGTCGGCAAGAGCACCTTCGTGGGGCTGCTCACCGGACGGCTGCGCCCCGACAGCGGCCGTGTCGTGGTGGGACAGACCATCCGCTTCGGTCACTACACCCAGGAGGGGCTCCATGCCAAGGACGACATGCGCGTCATCGAAATCATCAAGGAGGCCGCCGACGTCATCGAGCTCGAGGACGGCCACGAGCTGACGGCCCACCAGTTCCTCTCCCACTTCGGCTTCGACGGCGCCACGCAGTTCAACTACTTCGGCAACCTCAGCGGCGGCGAGCGGCGACGCCTCTACCTCCTCACGGTGCTGATGACCAACCCCAACTTCCTCATCCTCGACGAGCCCACCAACGACCTCGACATCTACACGCTCGAGATTCTGGAGCGTTTCCTCAAGGGCTACAAGGGCTGCCTGGTCATCGTGAGCCACGACCGCGCCTTTATGGACAACCTGGTGGACCACATCTTCGTCTTCGAGGGCGAGGGCCGCATCCGCGACTACCACAGCAACTACTCCGACTACCTCCAGGCCCGCCAGCAGCGCCTCAAGCAGGAACAGCGCGCCAAGAGCGAGGAGCGCAGCGAGGCCTACGCCCGCGACCAGCGGCAGAAAGCCCTCAGCGCCAAGCCCAAGGCCACCTACAAGCAGCGGCAGGAATACGATCAGCTGGGACGCGACATCGAGCAGCTCAACCAGGAGAAGGCACGCCTCGAATCCCTGCTCAGCGGCGGCGACGGCGACCTGCAGCGGCTCACCGAGGCGTCGCAGCGCATCGGGCTCATCATCGCCGAGCTCGACGAGAAGGAGCTCCGCTGGCTGGAGCTCGACGAGCTGATGTAGCAGCCGTTTTCCCCGATTCCCTTCCTTACTCAATCCTCGGTTTCGCCTCCGACGAAGCTATTGGTTTCGCCCCCAGCGCGACTATTGGTTTCGCCCCCAACGAAGCTATTGGTCAAGGTGCAAAGCAAAATACTATTTTGGGTATAAAGTAAAATACTATTTTGGGTACAAAGCAAAATACTATTTTGGGTACAAAGCAAAATACTATTTTAGTTGCATAGCAAAATACTATTTTAGTTGCATAGCAAAATACTATTTTAGTTGCATACAAAAATACTATTTTTGTTGCCAATAAAAGTACTATTTTTGTTACCAATAAAAATACTATTTTTGTTGCCTATAAAAATAGTATTTTTGTTTGCATGGAAAGCAATAAGAGAGCCGGAGGGCTATGCAATAAAGTCCTCCGGCACGAAACCGAGATGAAACACAACCCCTTACCCGGGCAACAGCCACGGGCGAAGGCGGTAGGTAGGCGTTGAAGGTTGAGAGAATCTTGGCGGGCGCGCTACTCCGTCGCGGAGCGGCTCGACCTCCGCCAGATGGCATCGATGATGTTGGCAATGGCGCCGTCGCCCGTCACGTTGGTAGCCGTGCCGAAGCTGTCGATAGCCAGGTAGATGGCAATGATGAGCCCCGTCTGCGTCTCGTCCATCCCCAGCAGGGAGGTCAGCAGCCCCAAGGCAGCCATCACGGCGCCGCCCGGCACCCCGGGAGCCGCCACCATGGTGATGCCCAGCATGAGGATGAAGCCCGCCATGACACCGTTGTCCACCGGCATGCCGCTCAGCATCATCATGGCCAGGGCGAGGCCGGTAATCTTGATGGTGCTGCCGCTGAGGTGGATGGTGGCGCAGAGGGGCACGACGAAGTTGGCCACGGCAGGGCTCACCCCCGTCTTGATGGCACTGCGCAGCGTGACGGGGATGGTGGCCGCCGACGAGGAGGTGCCCAACGCGGTGACATAGGCCGAGAGCATGGTGGCCAGCAGCTTGAGCGGATTGCGACGGCTGACGATACCCGCAACGGTGAACTGCAGCAGCAGCATGAGCACCGTCATGGCGAAGAGGAAGGCGATAATCTTGATGAACACCGTGACCACGACCACTATCTGCCCGCCGACGGTCATCGAGAGGAACACGCCGAAGATGTAGAGCGGCAGCAGCGGCACGATGACACGCGTGATGACCAGCGTCACCACATCCTTGAAATCCTCGAAGAAACGCTTCATCGTGCCATTGCCGCCCACGGCAGGGATGCTCAACCCGAGCACGAAGGCCAGCACCAGCGCGCTGGTCACCCCCATGACGGGCGGCATGTCGATGGTGAAGTAGGGCGTTATCTCCACCCCCTGCCCCTGCGGTGCCGACACCGCAGCCCCGTCCAGCAGCCAGGGGTAGACAGCGTTGGCCGCCGCACCGGTGCCGAAGCCCGCCAACAAGGTGAAGCCATAGGCCAGCAGCACGGTGACCAGCAGCATCCGCCCCGCCCCGTGACCCATGTCGGCAATGCCCGACACGATGAGCCCCAGGATGATGAGCGGGATGCAGAAGCCCAGCAGCGACGAGAACAGGGCGTTGAAAGTGGAGAAGATGCGCGTGGCCCACAGCGGGAACCACAATCCGCACAGCACGCCCAACACGATGGCGATGCCAATCTTGGCCAGCAAGGGAAGTTTCTTCTTGGAAGTCATATATGCGATAAAAAAAGCGGAGGCCCGGCCGCAAGGTCGGGCGCTCCGCACTGTTGTTGTCTTTGACTATTTCTCCAGACGTATGCGGGCATCCACAGCCGTCACATAGCGCGGGTTGCCCAGCAAGGGGTTGAGGTCCATCTCCGCAATCTCGGGAGCGGCCTGCACCAGAGCACTCACGCGGGCAATCTGGTCGGCATAGAGGTCAAGGTTGACTGGCTCCTGACCACGCACACCTTGCAGAATCTTGTAGCCGCGCAGATGAGTGAGGGCCTCCTTGGCCTCGGCAGCGCTGATGGGCGCCAGAGCACTCTGCACGTCTTTCAGCACCTCGATGAAGATGCCGCCCAGGCCGAAGAATATCTGATGGCCGAACTTGGCATCGCGGATAGCTCCGATATAGACGTCGGTGCCGTCGAGCATGGGGTACATCTCCACAGCGTAGGTCTCGGGGATGACGATAAGGCGGTTGAACTCGCGCTCCACGGTGTCGAGGTCCTTCACGCCCAGCGTCACGCCGCCCACATCGCTCTTGTGCAGCGGTCCCACGACCTTCATCACCAGCGGAACGTCCTTCGAGCATCCCACCTCCTTGGCGAAAGCCAGGGCATCCTCCACCTTGTCCACCTCGACACTCTTCTTGCGGCTGATGCCGGCAGCGTCGAGCAGCTCGTTATAGTCGGCGATGTCCATGTAGCCGTCCTTGCAACGCTCCACAGTCTTGCGGATGCGGGCCACGTCAATCTGCGGCTGCTCCACATCCTCGGGCTGCGGCTTGGGCGTGTTGTACACCTTGCAGATGGCATTGCCCAGCACACACTCCTCGGGGAAGTTGATGTGACCGTCGTTGATGAACTCCTGTATCTCGTCCTTAACATTGATGATGGAAGGCAGCACGGGGAAGATGGGCTTCTTCGATGTCTTCATCTTCTCGCCAAGAAGCTTGTAGACCTCGCGGTTGCTGAACAGTCCGGGAGAGCCGAAGATGACCACCGAGAAGTCGATGTCGGTATACTCATTCTCCACAGCGTCGAGGATGAATCCCAGCTGCTCGGCCGTTCCGGTAGCCAGGAAGTCGATGGGGTTGCCCACCGAGGAACCGGCAAACAGCTTGGAGAGCAGCGGAGCGCTGGCGGGATGGTCCTTCAAGCTGGGAACCTCCATACCGCCGTTGCTCAACACGTCGGTCAGCATCACCGCAGGGCCGCCGGCGTGGGTAACCACGGCACAACGCTTGCCCTTGAGCTCGGGATACATGAACACACCGCACACGGTGGTGAGCGCTTGACGGTTCTGGCACCGCACGATGCCTGCTTTGCGGAACAGGGCATCGACGGCTGCGTCGTTGGTGGCCAAGGCACCCGTGTGGCTCGAAGCGGCACGGCTGCCGGCTGCCGACCCACCGCTCTTGATGGCGGCAATATGGCAGCCCTTGTTAATCAGGCTGCGGCTGTGCTTGAGCAGGCGCT
>CACXCY010000150.1 GCA_902766265.1 uncultured Bacteroidota bacterium | reverse complement strand
GCAATAATCAAAGAGTTGTTTCGATACTACAGCGATGCCAGAAGCGGAATATTCAGGTAATACTGTTGTCCACCCCAGTGACGGATGTCTATCGTAAAGGGTGCAATCCTATGCAATGGGCATACGTGCAGGAGAAGTGTGAACAATGGGCGCATGAATATGACAATGCTATCTATGTTAACATGTTTGCAAGTACACGATTTACATATGATGATTTTGGCAATTGTAATCATCTGAACATAGATGGCGCAAAAAAATGCACCCTCATCCTCGATAGCATAATAGAGAATTCGCTACTCCCTCAATCATACAAAAACACGCTTTAATAGTTTAAACAAACCATTATATGAAAACAGCGTTCATTACAGGTGTTACTGGCCAGGACGGCTCGTTCCTTTCGGAGCTGCTTTTGGAGAAAGGTTATGATGTGCATGGCATCATTCGCCGCTCATCGACAGACTACCGGGAGCGTATAGCGCATCTGGAAGGCCATCCTCATTTTCATTTGCATTATGGCGACATGTCCGATTCATTAGGACTTGTGCAGACGTTGGCTAAGGTACGTCCCGATGAGATATACAATCTGGCGGCGCAGAGTCATGTGCAGGTAAGCTTCGACGAGCCGGAGTACACGGCTAATGTGGATGCTACAGGTGTCCTGCGAATATTGGAAGCTGTGCGTCAGTGCGGCTTGGAGAAGACATGCCGTATCTACCAGGCATCGACATCGGAGCTTTACGGAAAGGTGGAAGCCGTTCCGCAGAATGAGGACACGCCATTTCACCCCTACAGCCCTTATGCGGTGGCTAAGCTGTATGGCTATTGGATTGTCAAGGAGTATAGGGAGGCCTACAATATGTTCTGTTGCTCGGGTATCCTGTTCAATCATGAGAGCGAGAGGCGAGGAGAGACATTTGTGACTCGCAAGATAACGCTTGCTGCTGCCCGTATCAAACAAGGCAAGCAGGAGAAGTTGTACCTGGGCAATCTCTCTTCTTTGCGTGACTGGGGGTATGCCTGCGATTATGTGGAGTGTATGTGGCTGATGTTGCAGCACGATACCCCGGAAGATTTTGTAATTGCCACCGGTGAGCAACATTCGGTAAGGGAATTCTGCTATTTGGCATTCAAGAATGTGGGCATCGAACTGATTTTTGAAGGGGAGGGTGCCGAGGAAAAAGGCATCGACAAGGCGACAGGAAAGGTGCTTGTCGAAGTGTCGCCCGACTTCTTCCGACCTACCGATGTCGTGAATCTTTGTGGCGACTCGTCCAAGGCGCAGCGGGTACTGAAATGGAATCCTGCCTCGACCACCTTCGAGCAACTTGTGAAGTTAATGGTGGACGCCGATATGGCCAAAGTGGCAGCCGAGGACGCGGCTCGCAAAGTGAAGGTGAATCTGGAGGAGTATCTTGAGAAGGGTATTGTGAGGTAGATAATTCCTCGTAATGTGGAGATAATATAGTAAGAAAATGGACAGGAAATCCAAGATATATGTGGCTGGCCATCTCGGTATGGTGGGGTCGGCCATTGTGAGAGAACTGCATAGGCAGGGTTACGATAACATTATTACGCGTACTCATGCGGAGCTGGATTTGTGTCGGCAGGATGCTGTGGAGCATTTCTTTTCTGCCGAGAGACCTGAATATGTTTTCCTGGCAGCTGCCAAGGTCGGCGGAATAGGGGCCAATAGTGCCGCGCCAGCCGATTTCATGTACATGAACATGATGTTGGAGATGAATGTAATCCACGCTGCAATGCAGAATGGCTGCAAGAAACTGGAATTCTTGGGTTCAAGTTGCATCTATCCGCGGATGGCTCCCCAACCAATGACAGAACAGTGTCTGCTGACTTCGTCGTTGGAGCAAACCAACGAGGCCTATGCTTTGGCTAAAATCAGTGGTTTGAAATATTGCGAATATCTCAATCGCCAATACCATACGGACTATATCAGCGTCATGCCGACCAATCTTTATGGTCCGAACGACAACTATCATCCTGAGAATAGCCATGTGTTGCCAGCGATGATACGCCGGTTTCATGAAGCCAAGGTTGGACATGCCGAAAGCGTGGTGTGCTGGGGCGACGGATCGCCGTTGCGCGAGTTTCTCTATGTGGATGACTTGGCCAATCTCTGTGTGTTTCTAATGAACAATTACAGTGGCGATGAGACCGTCAATGCGGGTACGGGCAAGGAACTCACCATTAAGGAACTGGCCGAGATGGTGGCGCGTGTGGTGGGTTACAAGGGCCGTATCGAATGGGATACTACACGTCCCAACGGTACTCCGCGCAAGCTGTTGGATGTCTCGAAAGCTGCTCGGCTCGGATGGTCATACAAGACAGAGTTGGAGGATGGCATACGGCTTGCGTACAAGGATTATGTGACTCGTTACGCACAATAAAACAACGAATTATCAGTTAATACAACAATGTCATCCCGCGAACGGCTTATACGTGTCGACATCATGGTGGGGCTTGCCATGGTGATGGTAGTGCTGGGACATCAAAGTTTCAGTTTCTCACCGTCGTGGTATACCCATGGTCTTCATGAGTGGATATACCGCTTTCACATGGAGGTGTTTGTGTTTTTGTCGGCATTCTTGATACGTTACAGTTATAAGGGAGTGAGTTCCTTGAAGGAGTATGTGGCGTATGAAGGGCGCAAACTGAAGAAGTTTATGGTGCCGTTTGTCGTTGTGGGTATGGTTGTGGCTGCGGTGCAGGCGTGGGACGAAGAACTTGGTGGAGTGGACTTCTGGCACCGGATGTGGGAACAAGCGAGGCAGCTCTTTATGTATCCCATGCAGAGCGACGCCAGTTTCCTGTGGTACATTTATGTACTTTTCGGTTTCTATCTGGTGTCTCCGCTGGTCTTCAAACTACCGCGATGGGCGAAGATGGCACTATGTTTGCTCTCCATCGGTCTTCCGCTGGTGCGCTGCGGTTATATGTTTGCCGGAGCATTGTTCTGCCGTTATGCGTTTTTCTATTTTCTTGGAGTGCTTTGTGCTGAGGGATTGGACGAGTTGCGGGGTGTGAAGACTTGGGTGCTGGGACTACTGTCGTTGCCTTTTGTGGTGTGGAGTGTGCGCTATATGGCGGCTTGTCTACATCCGGAGTTGGGGAGTACGTTCATTGAAGACGGCCCGGAAGGGTTCGACATCTTGACTGGTTGCATGGCTCTGCCGTGCTGTTATCTGTTGGCTCGGCTGATAGAGAAATGCAGCTGGCTGGCGGCTGTGATGGCGAGAATATCGCAGGACTGTTTCTGGATTTACCTGCTGCAGATGTTTGTTGCCTGGTCGTGTGCCTATGCTTTCGATGCGATGGGGCTCGTCACCGTCTGTCCTTTCTGGGTATTTTTCATTGTCAGCTCCGCGCTGTCAATACTGTTTCCTATCGGCATCAAGCGCATGTCGGTGTTGTTGCCCATATCTAAAAACAAGAAAAAAAGTCACTAATCAATATGAGTATACGGATATTATACCTGACTATCATTCCGTTTTTGACGGCGTTTGTCACGGTGTGTTTCGCGCATCCCACCTTTCTCAAACTGGCTCGGCGCTACAGTGCGTACGATGAACCGGGGTCGCGGAAACTCCAAAAGAACTCTGTGCCTGTTATGGGCGGAATCGCTGTCTTTATGGGAATTGTGGCGGGCATGTTTACCTCGGTCATTGTGCTCGACTGTTCACCGCTGTTCATCTATATGATGGCGGCAACGTTGCTGCTTTATATCGGTCTGATTGACGACTTGACGGGGCTTTCTGCCAGTTTTCGCCTCATCGTGGAGTCGTTGGTTATCATGGTGGTCATCTATTTTGCCCATATCGTCATAAACGATGTTGACGGGTTGTGGGGGATAGGAATTGTGCCTCTGTGGCTCTCGGTGCCGCTCACTGTGGTGACGTGTGTGGGTATTATTAACGCTATCAATCTGATTGACGGCGTCGACGGGCTCTCGACTGGGTATGCCATTCTGTCTTGTGCGCTGTTTGGGTGGCTGTTCTTCAAATCGGGCGACATCCTTATGCTTGTGCTTGCCGTTGTGATGATGGGTGCCTTGATTCCGTTTTTCCTGCACAATGTTTTCGGGTTGAAGACCAAGATGTACATCGGCGACAGTGGTGCCCTTGTGATCGGCATTATGCTGGCGTTCTTTGCTGTGCGGACACTTCAGCACGGCACTCCCGCTTCCGATTGTGTTGACCCTGATTTGAGTGCCGTGGCCGTGGCACTGGCCATACTTAGCGAGCCGGTGTTCGATGCAGTCCGTGTTGTGTTGATGCGTATCTTCCGTGGGCGTCCTCCGTTCAGTCCCGACAATCTGCATCTGCACCATGCTTTCATCCGTTGCCACTTCTCGCATGCCGGAACAACGGCGTGTAT
>CACXCY010000149.1 GCA_902766265.1 uncultured Bacteroidota bacterium | reverse complement strand
GTGGTAGAAGGGCTGACCTTTCTTTCCACGACGTTGCAATCTAATTCTTGTAGGCATAATTGCTTGTTGTTTAGTTTGTTGTTTAAAGATTGTATTGACAAATCAAGTTGCAAATATACAACATTTCTTTAAACTGGCAAATTTTTTGTCGGAAAGGGCAGGGGATAGGACAAAGTCGACCAGTTTCAGAAACCGATGCGAGGCGAATTTCTTGAATAAAATGGGCGCGTGTTGAAAATTTCTAAGTCTAACCTAAGTCTAACCTAAGTCTAACTTTACTCTAACCTAACTCGGGGGTATGTTGACGAATTTTTTGACGACCTCTTCGGCGTAGGTCTTCGATACGGGAACCAGGTGGCTGCTGTGTGCCATCTCTATCACCAATCCGTCACGATCCCTGCGCATGGACTTGATATTCTCGAGGTTGACCAGATAGCTACGATGGCATCGCACGATGCCTTCGGAGGAGAATGCGTCGGCCATGTTTTTCAGGGAGTTGTGGAGTATGAGGGTCTCTTCTTTGTCACCGCTAAGATAATGAATCACAGTATAGTTGTCGGCGGCTTCAATATAGAGCACATTGTTTCGCTTGGTGACGAATACCAGTCGGTCGCTTTTGTCGTGAAAGCGTATAACGGATTCGTTATCAGTTGTTCCTTCTTTCTCTCTTCGGTTGCTCAGCATATCGGTCAGGGTGGCTATCTCAAGGCGTTTTTGGCTGAGCAGGAATACCAGCACGCTGACGATGTAAGGTATTGTAAGCAAGGCCACAATGCTTATGGTGACGCGCCCCAGAAGTTCGGGTAGCGTGACGTTGGCGTTTACGTTGATGAGGCACGCCACCGCCGTGATGATGCCAATCAGCAGCGCAAACTCCGCACCTATCCACAGGAAATAGTGGCCAACCTTCATGCCGACCTTGTTCTGTATGGCATAGAGGAGTTTACGGCTGGTGAGCATGATGATGAGCCCGACGGTGACAAGGATAAGCGAGTAAAGGCGGTTGTCCAGGAAACTGAGCGCACCTGTGTTGGAGATGAGGCCGATGGGCTTGTAGACAACGACAAAAAATGCACAGAAAAGTGCTACCAACACCAATAATATTATGATGTATTTTTTTTCTGTCAGGTACTTGGGGATATATAAATTTAACCGTTCTATAGGGGTCATGAGGGGTTCTTTTTTTAACATTTTTCACCCAATATAGGCGAATTTCGCCATCAAAAACGGCTTTTTACCAACGTTATTGTGTCGAATACCCAATTTAACATTAAGAAATGATTTTTCGTCGTTTCTTTGCACTCCGATTTGACAAACAAGAGGGGTGAAAAACGCCCCGGAAAATACTAAACCGACAAAAATGAAAATAATTGGAACAGGAAGTGCTCTACCCAAGAAGGTCGTTACAAACGATATGCTTAAGGAGTTCTTCGACACAAGCGACGAGTGGATTCGTACCCGCACGGGTATAGAAACTCGCCGCATCATGACGGATGAATGTCTGCTTGACTTGGCCACAACTGCCTGCAAGCGTGCTATTGAGGCCGCAGGTATATGTCCGGAGGAGTTGGATTATATTGTCTGCTCCAATGTGAGCAACAACTATGTGTACCCGACGCTCAGCAGCATGGTGCAGGGAGCCATTGGCGCCACTTGCCCGTGCATAGACCTCCGCAACGCTTGTGCTGGATATGTGTACGCTCTTGATGTGGCCGATATGTATCTGCAAACCAGGCGTGCAAACAAGATTCTTGTGCTTGCCGCTGAGGAGCCCACGCGTTTCTGCCATTGGGAGCAGCGCGAGACGAGTGTCCTTTTTGGCGACGGCGCGGGCGCTGTAGTGGTGGAGAAAGGCGATGGTTTCCTGGGGTCGAAAATGACTACCGTCAGCAATACCGAGGTGTTGTACCAGCGCAAACGTTTGGAATCCACTCCTTTTGAGGTAGAAGGAACCTACATCGACCACATCATGGTGATGAATGGGAGGGAGGTGTTCCGTATGGCAGTATCGGGGTGCTCCAGCGAGATAAGCCATCTGCTTCAGGATCACAATCTCAAGACCTCCGACATCAAATACTTCATCCTGCATCAGGCAAACATGCGCATCATCAGTGGTATACAGCAACATCTGGATGCAAAGACCGAACAATGCCCCACTACCGTTCAGAAATATGGCAACACTTCGTCGGCGAGCATGGTTATCTTGTTCGACGAACTGGTGAGAGCCAATAAGATACAACGGGGTGACTTGCTGGTGTTCAGCGGCTTCGGTGCCGGATTCACCACAGGTTCCTGTATTGTCAGATACTAAATTATAAAGAATTACGTAATTATATACATTATAACCAAAAGAAGATTTATATGAATAAAGTATATGTAACAGGCGTTGGCGCCGTCACACCGTTAGGCAACAGCATCGAGGAATTATGGGACGGATTGGTCAACGGACGTTGCGGCATCGGTCCCATCGCGGCTCCTCACAGCGAGGCACTTCCCATCCATCTGGCTGCCGAGGTGAAGGGATTCAACCCCGAAGCGTATGACATAGACAAAAACACCATACGTCACAACGATATGTATGCCCTCTTCGCTTTGGCAGCCGCCCAGCAGGCCATGAGCGACAGCGGATTGCAGGTGGGCTCCGAGGTGGATCCCATGCGCATCGGGTGTACCGTGAGTTCCGGCATCGGTGGCATCAATACCTTCAACAGCGAGCATACCAAGCTCCTTGAGGAAGGGGTGCGTAGGGTGTCGCCGCTCTTCATCCCCATGATGATTGGCAACATCGCATCGGCTCATGTTGCTATCAAATACAATTGTCAAGGTCCCAACTTGCCGGTGGTGACGGCATGTGCCACAGGCACCCATTCCGTTGGCGAGGCCTACCGCCTCATTCGCGAAGGTCGCGCCGATGCCATGATATGCGGTGGCGCCGAGAGTGCCATCTGCGACATTGCTCTGGCGGGCTTCAACAACATGAAGGCCCTTACCAATAGCGACGACCCGCTATCGGCTTCCATTCCCTTCGATGCCCGCCGCAAAGGATTCGTGATGGGCGAAGGTGCCGGTATCTTGGTCCTTGAGAGTGAGGAATGTGCCCGCAAGCGTGGCGCCAAAATCTACGCCGAAGTGTGTGGCTATGGCAACACATGCGATGCCTACCATTATACCGCGCCTCATCCCGAAGGTCGCAACGCCTCCGTGGCCATCCGGTTGGCAGCCGAGGAGGCCGGCTTCAAGCCCGGTGAAAGGATGTACATCAATGCCCACGGCACAAGTACGCCCCTCAACGATGCCAGCGAGACCAAGGCCATCAAGATGGCTCTGGGCGAGGAGGTGGCTCGCAAAGTGGAGATAAGCTCGACCAAATCGATGCTGGGTCACATGCTGGGTGCTGCCGGCGCGGTGGAGTTGATTATCTGTGCGTTGGCAATCAAGAACGGCATCTTGCCGCCCACCATCGGCTACAAGGAACCCGATCCTGTCTGCGATTTGGATTATATCCCCAACACCGCCCGCAAGAGCGAGGTGGACATCACGCTGTCCAACACTTTTGGCTTTGGAGGTCACAATGCAAGCGTTGCCTTGCGTAGAGTGAAATAGATACTTTATACCCGATACGAAAACCACTATTTGCAATGTTGACAAGAGAAGAAATCAAAGAATTCTTACCCCATCGCGAACCCATGCTGCTCGTCGACGATATGGATATGGTCGGTGAGGAATGCATCTCCCACTACCACGTCCGTGGTGACGAGTTTTTCCTGCAAGGCCATTTCCCCGGCAACCCTATCGTGCCGGGTGTCATCCTTTGCGAAATCATGGGACAATCCTCGTCCATCCTGGTGCTCGACAAGCTGAAAGGCCGCATCACCCTTTATAGCGGTCTCAACGACGTCCGTTTCCGTCAACCCGTCCATCCGGGCGACACCATCACCGTAAAAGCACATATCACAGCCAGCAAAGGGCTCATCTTTTTCATCGATGCTGCGGCATACGTGGACGACAAGCTGGTTTGCAAAGGCAAATTCTCGTTTGTGCTTGTGGATAAAGACAAGTAAACCATTTTCTACTGAACGAACAACGACAAAACAACAAACATGAAACTGTTAGAAAACAAGATAGCACTCATCACCGGCGCCGCCCGCGGTATTGGTCGCAAGACGGCGGAGCTCTTTGCCGAGGAGGGTGCCACGGTCATCATTACCGACCTTAAAGAAACCGACAGCAGCAAAGAGCTGATGGATAAACTGAAAGCCATCAACCCACAATGCGCATTTTACACCGCCAACGCTTCCGACTGGGACGAAACCGAAGCTTTGGCCAAGCAGGTGATTGACACCTTTGGGCAGGTGGATGCCATTGTGAACAATGCAGGCATCACCCGCGACAATCTGTTGCTGCGCATGACTCCCGACGATTGGGATCTCGTCATCAAGATTAACCTCCGCTCGGTGTTCAACTACTGCAAAGCTTTCGTCCCCTATATGATGAAGAAGCGCAACGGCAGCATCATTAACACCAGCTCTGTGGTGGGCGTCAACGGTAATGCAGGGCAGTGCAACTATTCTGCCGCCAAAGCCGGCATTATCGGCTTTACCAAGTCCTTCGCCCAGGAGTTCGGTTCGCGCAACATCCGTTGCAACGCCATTGCTCCCGGATTTATAGAGACCGCCATGACGGCTGCCATGCCCGACGAGGCACGCAACAAATGGCTCAGCGATGTGCCCATGCACCGTGCCGGTACCGAGCTCGACGTGGCGCGGGTCAGTCTCTTCCTGGCATCCGACCTGGCTGCCTACGTTACAGGACAAGTCATCTGTGTGGATGGCGGTATCAGTCTCTAACCTTTGAATCCATTACCAGTTTAACCATAAAAAGCCAACCGAGAACATCCATGAAAGCATACGTATTTCCCGGGCAAGGGGCACAATTCGTCGGCATGGGTAAAGACCTTTACGACAACGACGAGCGTTGCCGCGACCTCTTTGAGCGTGCCAACCAGATTATTGGTTTCCGCATCACCGACGTGATGTTTGCCGGCACCGCCGACGACCTCAAGCAAACCAAAGTCACGCAACCAGCCATCTTCCTCCATTCGGCCATCCTCGCCGTCCACATGGGCAGTGAGTTCAAGCCCGATATGGTGGGGGGACACTCCCTCGGTGAGTTTAGCGCCCTTGTGGCTGCCGGTGCCATGTCCTTTGAAGACGGCTTGCGTCTGGTCATCGCCCGTGCCAATGCCATGCAGCGTTGCTGCGAGCTCCAACCCTCCACGATGGCTGCCATCCTCAAACTCGACGACAAGACCGTGGAGGATGTCTGCGCCCAAATCACCGCCGCAGGACAGACGGTGGTGCCTGCCAACTACAACACCCCCGGACAACTTGTCATCAGCGGTACTCTGGAAGGTGTGGCTCAGGCCTGCGAGAAGCTCAAGGAGCTCAAAGGACGCGCTCTCCCGCTGGCCGTGGGTGGCGCTTTCCATAGCCCCCTCATGGAACCTGCCCGTGTGGAGCTGGCCGAAGCCATCGAGAAGACGCAGTTCCATGCTCCCGTATGTCCTTGCTATCAGAACGTGTGTGCTACGCCTGTCAGCGACCCCGACGAGATAAAGCGCAACCTTGTTGCCCAGCTCACCTCGCCGGTGCGTTGGACGGCTACCGTGCAGAATATGCTGGCCGACGGCGCTACCGAATTCATCGAGGTGGGACCCGGCACTGCTCTTCAAGGTATGGTCAAGCGCATCAGCCCCGAAACCGACGCACACTCGGCGCAGTGACCTTGCAGTGTGCGACTGCACCACCACTGCCATACACAACAAATGATTCAGCGTTAACGAATGGGAACGTTGGTGTGTCTTGTTCGTTCAAGTGAAAAAAGAAATCAACCATAGAAAAACGTAAAACATCATATTATTATGAGCATTAAAATCGTCGTTTTGGCCAAGCAGGTACCCGACACCCGCAATGTCGGCCCCGAGGCCATGACCCCCGAAGGCACCATCAATCGCTCAGCGCTTCCGGCTGTCTACAATCCCGAAGACCTCAATGCGCTTGAGATGGCCCTTTGTGCCAAGGAACTTCTTCCTGGCTCCACCATCACCGTCGTCACCATGGGGCCTCCCCGTGCCGAGGAAGTCGTGCGCGAGGCCATCTACCGTGGCGCCGATGAGGGCTTTGTTCTTTCCGACCGCCGTTTTGCCGGTGCCGATACCCTGGCCACCTCCTACGCCATATCCTGTGCCATCCGTCGTCTGGGTCACGTCGACCTTGTCTTCGGTGGCCGTCAAGCTATCGATGGCGACACCGCCCAGGTGGGTCCCCAAGTGGCCGAGAAGATGGGCATACCTCAGATAACCTATGCTGAGGAGTTGCTGTCGGTCTCCGAGAAGAGCATCTGCGTCAAACGCCGTCTTGCCAACGGTACCGAAGTCGTCGAGGCCCCGCTGCCCACGCTCGTCACCGTCTGTGGCAGCGCCCCGCGTCCCCGTTTCCGCCATGCACATCGGCTGCTGCAGCACCGTCACCTGGAGGTGCCCGTATGGACCGCCGACGATGTCGATCCCGACTTCGACCGCCTCGGTCTCTCTGGTTCTCCTACCAAGGTGAAGAAAGTCGACAACGTCGTTCTCACCCAGAAGGACAACATCCGCGTCGAGAACACGCAGGAAGCCCTCAACAACCTCATGTCTAACCTCGTTACCAACCATATCATCGGATAACAATGAATAGCATACTTGTATATATAGAAATCAACGAATCGGGCCGTGTGGCCGACGTGAGTTGCGAGCTTTGCTCCAAGGGCCGTCGTCTGGCCGACCGTCTGGGTGGGCAGCTGGAGGCCATCGTTGCCGGACATGATCTGTCCGACCTTGAGCAGCAGCTCTACCCCTATGGCGTGGACCTCATCCTTTATGCCAACGACCCACGACTCTC
>CACXCY010000148.1 GCA_902766265.1 uncultured Bacteroidota bacterium | reverse complement strand
TAACCCTTTTGGATGATATCCTCTTCCAAATAGGTTGTGCCTTCAGGAAGATACTGTTCCAACATGCCCATTTGCTGGAAATTGCCGTCCCAGAGCTTGGTGGTGACAACCGCAAAGTTGAACATGGTATAGTTCACACGGAGCAATTCCGCGGGGTTGTTCGCACGCAGGTCTGCCACCTTGGCGGCCGTGATCTCCTCTGCCAACTGAGGAGTCACATAGTACTCGCTCAAAAGCATTTGCCGCTGTGCGAAACCGATGAGCATCAAACCCATCATCATCGTGGTTAAAATCGTTTTTTTCATAATCACTATTTTATCATTATTATCTTCAAAATTCTCTTCCTTCTATTATATTAGTCGCGTCAACCGCCCATTTTATCACGTCTGAAAGTAACTTTTTTTTCAGATAAATCGCATTTAGCTATAAACCAACTAATTACAACCGATTTTTCAGTATAGCAAATACATTTCGCGAACCTTCTTGAAGCGATCCAGCTCTTTCTGCCATGAATCGCGGATCTTCTCTTCCGGCCATCCCTCTTCGATCTGCTTGCGCAACTGGTCGTTACCCGCCAGCTTGTCGAAGAAGTTGTTGGTCAAGAAGAATTGTCCCTTGTCGGCATAATTCCGATAGGCGGTCAAGAGATACGACAGGTTGAATTGCCCCTCCTCGCGCTCCAGACCTTGCTCCGCCTCGTCGTGCAGCAGGAATCCGCGGCACTCTTTGTCTTTATGCGGCGGATTCTCCGACACGCCGGGGATGGCGTGCGGGGTGAAGGTGTAGTCACCGGCCTTCAACAACGGGGCGCCGTACATCTCGAAGGGCTGCTTCGTGCCGCGCCCCACACTGATGTTCGTCCCCTCAAACAGGCACAACGAAGGGTACAGGTATATCGACTCCCGGGTCTGCAAATTGGGGGACGGGGGCATGGGCAGCTCATAGCGGGCTTGACGGTCATACCCTGAGATCTTCACCACGGTCAGGTCGCACTGCACACCGTTGGCCAGCCATTTCTCGCCGTTGATCATCCGGGCATACTCCCCTATCGTCATGCCATACACCACCGGCACGGGATGCATACCCACAAACGACTGGTACTTGGGGTCCAACACAGGCCCGTCCACATAAAATCCATTGGGATTGGGGTTGTCGAGCACAATGACTTTGACGTGACTTTCGGCGGCGGCCTCCATCACATAGTGCAACGTGGAGATGTAGGTATAGAAACGGCAGCCCACATCCTGCAGATCAAAGAGAATCACCTCCACATCCTGCAATTGCCCGGCCGTCGGCTTCTTGTTCTTGCCGTAAAGCGAGACCACCGGCAGACCGGTCTGGGCATCTTTTCCCGAAGCGACCGTCGCACCCGCCTCCGCCTGTCCGCGGAAGCCGTGCTCAGGACAGAAGAGCTTCACCACGTTGACACGGAGGGAGAGCAGACTATCCACCAGATGTTTTTTCCCGACTATGGCTGTCTGGTTGCCGCAGAAGGCCACGCGCTTGCCGGCCAACAGAGGCAGGTACTCCTCCGTCTGAAAACGTCCGGGCGTCATCTTCATCGGCATCTTGGGGGGCTGCGCGCACGCCGCCAACGCCAGCATCAGGCACAAAACAGTCAATATTTGTCGCTTCATTTGTATTCTGTTTGGACAAAAAGAAAGCTACCCCCGTAGGAGTAGCTCCTTTCGTTAAGAAGAGGATTATTTTTCAACAACCATCTTCTTGGTTAATGTAATATCCTTATAATGAATGGTATAGTAGTAAATACCCACAGCGAGGTCAGACGTCTTCATCTCGAAGTAGTTGAGACCTTGCTCCGCCTCCTGGACATCGGTGTAGATCACCTGGCCAAGAGTCGTGGAGACCTCCAACGTCACCTTGCCAGCCTCAGGCAAAGAGTACGGGATACGCGTGGTCGTGATGGCCGGGTTAGGCTCGTTCTGACCCAGATAGACATTCGCCTCGTTCTCGTAATCCGGCAGACCGACATTGGTGCAGGAGAGGTTACGTTTGGTATTATTGTAGATGTTCTTGTCGTTGGGAATGATCACGGTGGCCTTCACCTCCCAGTTGGAAGTCAAGTTGGTGACCACGAAGTCATTCACACTGGTGTAGATCATAGTGTCGCCGGGCAGCATGTGGTGAGCCACGAACTGCGTGTCGGTCATGATATCGTTACCCGTACCGACATTGAACACCACGTAGAATTCCTGCACGGCGGAGTTACCGTTGTTGTAGAGTTCGATCACGGGATTGATCACGCTGTTCACCTGCAGACACTCGTCGGTGACGGATTTGTCCT
>CACXCY010000147.1 GCA_902766265.1 uncultured Bacteroidota bacterium | reverse complement strand
TGATAGACCCCTTCGACAACGGAGACTACCGTGTGGAGATGCGTGATGCCAAGAGCGGCAAGACAATTTATTCCAAGTGCTACAGCAACCTCTTCCGCGAGTACAAGGGGACGGCCAAAGGCCGCACTGTGAAGGCCCGTTTCGAGGAGACACTGCTGCTGCCGATGCCGAAGAACGAGGTGAAGATTGCCATGCAGCGGCGCGGCGACGCGGGTTTCGTCGACCAGACGGTGGTGAACTTCGACCCCGACGAGCGTGAGCTGGACTTCAACTACCACATCGGCGAGCGCACCGACCTCGAGTTGCACGGCGACCCGAAGGACAAAATCGACGTGGTCATTGTGGCGCAGGGCTACAACACCTCGAGCGACCCGCAGCTGCGTGTGGACTACTACCGCATGAAAGAAATCCTCTTCGGCCAGGAGCCGTTCAAAGGTCACCGTGACGACTTCAACGTCTATGGTGTGAAGGCTGATGTGGATGCCGAGTTCGGCACCTTCGGCATCGACCGATACCTGATGACGTTCGATCTTTGGCATCTGCACGACATGCTGGGTACCACGCCGTGCGACTATATCATCATCATGGTGAACAGCGAGAAATACGGTGGCGGCGCCATCTACAACTTCTACGCCGTGACGAGCATGCACCGGCTGGCGGAGTATGTGCTGCCGCACGAGTTCGGCCACGCCTTCGGCGGCTTGGCCGACGAGTATGTAGACGAAGAACTAGCCTATGCCGACTTGCACATTCAGGACTACGAACCCCACGAGCCCAACATCACCAACATGAAAGACTTCGACAGCAAGTGGAAGTCCATGCTGCCCAAGGGCACCCCGATTCCCACGCCGGAGAATCCCGATGTGCCCAAGAACGAGTGCGGCCCGATAGGCGTGTATGAGGGAGCGGGCTATGCCTACAAGGGCGTCTACCGTCCTACGGTACATTGCATGATGCGTGACTATGCGCCGTTCTGTCCTGTCTGCACGAAACGGCTGGAGGAGGTGTTCGCGATGTATTTGAAGTGACTGAGAGGCTGAGTGATGGATATTTGGAAAAGTAGATGAGAAAATTTTTATACATAGTGGTTTTGGGAGTGCTGCCGTGGTTTTCGGCGGGGTGCGAGCGGGAGCGTTTCTCGGTCGACGACGGCGGAGTGAAGCTGGAGTTCTCGGCCGACACGCTGACGTTCGACACCGTGTTCACCACCATCGGCACCACCACACGCATGGTGACGGTCTACAACCGTACGGGCGACAACCTGCGCCTTTCCACGGTGACCCTCGCCGGAGGCAGCGCCAGTCGTTTCCGCATGAATGTGGACGGCGACACGTCGTTGACGGCACGCAATGTGGAGATTGAGGCTGGCGACAGCATCTTCATCTTTGTGCAGGCCAACATCAACCCCAACGACCAGACGACGCCTTTCCTGGTGGAGGATGCCATCGTCTTCGGCAACGGGCAGCGGCTGCCCCTCACGGCCTGGGGCCGCAACGCCATCTACCACCGTCGCACAGAGACCGATTCGACATGGTTCGCCGTCATCGACTGCGAGAGGTGGGACCACACACGGCCCCATGTCTTCATCGACCCCGCTGCGGTGCTCGACGGCCACACGCTGACCTTGCGTGATGGCGATGAGCTCTACTTCGGCGACGGTGCCATGCTCGTCGTCGCCTCCAACGCCCACCTGCGGGTGCTGGGTACCGAGGAGACCCCGGTGGTCTTCAGCTCGCTGCGGCACGACGGATGGTATTCTTTCCTGCCCGGCCAGTGGCAGACCATTTGGTTTTACAACTACAGCACCGGTAACGTGATAGACCACGCGGTGATAGAGAACGGCACGGGCGGCTTGCGTTGCTATCCGGGGGCGCAGCTCACGGTGACCAACAGCGTGATACGCAACATGAGCGACTGCGCCATCATCGGACAGGCGGCCACCATCACAGGACGCAACCTGCTTGTATACGACTGTCTGGCGGGCCTGACGGTGCTGCGCGGCGGCAGCTACGACTTCCGCTCCTGCACCTTCGCCAACTATTGGACCTATTCCACGCGCAAGATAGAGACTGTGGTGCTGAGCAACAACGAGATAGTGGGCGGAGAACCCGTGGGAGGCGCTTTGACGAAAGCCGACTTCCGCGACTGCATCATCTGGGGTACCTACAACAAGGAGGTGCTGACCAGCGAGCTGGAGGGTTATGAGATGAACTACAACCTTGGGCTGCACAGCATTGTGAAGGGTGGCGAATGGAGCGAGGACCCCCTCTTCAGCGACCCTTACGAGGACGACTACACTTTGCAGGAAGACAGTCCTGCCGTGGGAATCGGGTATCAGTTCCCGGAGAGTGATTAGTGTTAAGTGATTAGTGTTAAGTGATTAGTGTTAAGTGTTTAGTTTTTGGATAATAAAAACAGAGATATATGTACGAGTATTTTGAAGGAAGACTGGCCATGCTGGAGCCTACGCAGGCGGTGATAGACTGTGGTGGTGTGGGCTATCTGTTGGAGATTACGCTGAACACCTACGAGGCGCTGCGTCGTGCCGACGCAACACGGGTGAAGCTCTATGCCCACCATGTGGTGAGGGAGGATGCGCAGCAGCTGTTCGGCTTCTACGACATGGCGGAGCGCGAGATGTTCCGGATACTGGTGGGGGTGAACGGTGTGGGCAACCAGACGGCGCGGGTGATGCTGTCGTCGCTGACGGTGGACGAGTTGCGCTCGGCCATCCAGACGCAGGATGTGAAGAAGGTGCAGCGGGTGAAAGGCATCGGCGCGAAGACGGCGCAGCGGATTGTGCTGGAGCTGGCCGACAAGGTGGGAATGGTGAGTGGTCAGCAGTTGGCAGTCGGCGGTCAGCAGAACCAGGCACGCGACGAGGCCATGACGGCCCTGACGATGCTTGGGTTTGCCAAGCCTGCTGTGGAGAAGCTGCTCATGTCTTCCGACTGGAAGAATGCCGACGGCAGCATGATGACTGTGGAAGAGATTATCAAGGAGGGACTGAAGAGACTATAGGGGAATTGAAAAAATGATGAAGAACGCGAAATATGTGGTGCTTTTGATGCTGTCGACAATGCTGTCGGCGAAAGCATACGGACAGAAGGTGTTGCGTGATGACTACCATGCACTTCAAGTGAAATACGAGATGGGAACTTTGCACATGGAGCCGACTGTCCTCGACGGACGGCCGTTTACCATGCTGACAGCTGACGGGTGCATGTCGTCGGCGGAGGTGGGTGCCCCTAATTTGCCGACATTCTCAGCGATGATAGAAACACCGTTGTGCGGTGAGTTCGTGGTGACGGTAAGCGATGCTGTCTATGACACCATCTCTGTAGAGGGTGCGCCTGTGATACCGCTGCAACCCTCGCGCAGCAAGTCGGACATGGAACGCCCTTCGTTGACCATCACCGCGAAGATATACGCCACGGATGCCTACTATGGTGTGGAAGAAGCCATAGTGGAGCAGGTGGGCATTGCTCGCGACAGGAATCTGGCGCGATTGCAGTTCTCGCCGGTGCGCTACAATCCTGTGGCGGGCAAATTGATTGTTTGCCGCAGCGCCGTTGTGACGGTAAATTATGGCGGAGTGAGAGAAGAAGATACCCGCGAACTTCTTGCTCGCTACCATTCGCCCGCTTTTTCCAGTGGTGAGATGACCCTCAATAACCTTTTCTCCAAAGAAGTGCGCACGGTGGCACCGATACGTTACCTGATAGTGTCCCACAGTTCGTTCCGCGGGCAGCTGGATAATTTTGTGCAGTGGAAACGTCGCAAAGGCTTCATTACAGATATCGTCTACACCGACGATGCCGGAGTGGGCACCACGTCAACCGCCATTGCGAACTATGTGAAGAGTCAGTATACCGGTGCCACGTCGTCGTCGCCAGCTCCAACTTATCTGTTGTTGGTGGGTGACCATGAGCAGATACCGGCCTTCTCTGCTCAAGTTACCAGCCCGTCGTCGGACCATATCACCGACCTATACTACACTACATGGACTAATGGTGATCATATTCCCGACTGTTATTATGGCCGTTTCTCAGCGCAGAATGTCAGCCAGTTGACCCCGCAGATAGAAAAGACTCTGATGTATGAGCAGTATTCGTTCTCCGATCCGACGTTCCTCGACCGCGCCGTGATGGTGGCTGGTGTTGACGGCGGGAGTAGTGGCGATTTCGGCTATACTCATGCTGACCCGGCGATGGATTATGCCATTACCAACTATATTAACGGCGGTCAGGGATGGAGTCAAGTGATGTATTTCAAGAACAATACCTCCATTGTGCCTACGGGTTCGAATGTGACTGTCGGCAGTAGTGCCTCATCCAACTCGGCTACGGTGCGTAACTACTACAATCAAGGTGCTGGCTGGATTAACTATTCTGCTCATGGTAGTGCTACCAGTTGGGGTACCCCCAACTTCACTACCAGTCATGCTGCTTCGATGACCAATACACAGAAATTTGGCATCATGATTGGCAACTGCTGCCTTACTAACAAGTTTGAGACGACAACATGCCTGGGAGAGTCGGTGTTGCGCAAGGGCAACTACTGCGGGGCGGTAGGTTACATAGGCGGAAGTAATAGCACATACTGGAATGAGGACTTCTATTGGGCAGTGGGGTTGCGCAGTAGCATTGGACCTTCGATGTCGATGGCCTATAATGGTTCGAATCTGGGTGTATATGATCGCATCAATCACACCCATAACGAATCCTACAATCAGTGGGTGAAGACCCAGGGAGAACTGATGTTCCAAGGCAACATGGCTGTAGAGTCGAGTTCGTCAAGATACAAATACTACTATTGGGAGATATACCATCTGATGGGAGACCCGTCGTTGATGCCTTATCTAAAACAGGCACAAGACATGACCGTGACGGCGCCGTCGACGCTTGCTTTGGGGACTACCAGTTTTACTGTCACGGCAGCACCGTATGCATATGTGGCATTGACAGATACTGCTACCCACACACTTAAGGCATCAGGTTTTGCCAATGCCTCGGGTACGGTGACACTAACTATTGTTTCGGGCCTCACGGTGGGTGGATACGAGCTGGTGGCATCGGCACAGCAGTACAAGACAACATTCCGTATTTTGTCGGTCGTTTCTACTCAGGGTGCTTATGCCCAAGTGACCTCTGTTACACCACAGGGCGAGTTGGCAGCAGGCTCTACGGTACAACTCAAAGTGAAGATTGTCAATATGGGCAACAGTACTGCCCGCAATGTTTCTGTGAATCTTTCGAGCGACAATAGTGCCCTCGTTCTTTCGAGCAGTAGTCTGACGGTGAACACCATTGCTGCAGGAGATACGGTGACCCGCACTGTGACTGCCACCGTGGGTTCGCAGGCCACAGACGGCACCCAAGCAGTTGTGACAGCCACTGCCAACTGGAGCAATAACTCTACTCCAACCACGAATAGCTTTCCCCTCACGCTGAAAGCACCAGTGGTGACGATATCAGTGGACAATGTAATGCCCTCGGTGATGCCAGGCACAAGCACCATGGTGGTGGTGACGGTGACCAATAGTGGCCATGCAACAATGGGGTCATCGCGGCTGACGCTTACCTCGTCGAACACACAGCTGACGGTGACAGCAGCCAACAATAACACGTTTACACTTGCCGCCGGTGCTACGATTACGCGTCAGTTTACACTGCAGGCTGCTTCCTCAATGGCAATGAATTTAACAGTCCCTGTGACCATTCAGTTGTCGGGGAATATGACAGCATCGGAGAATATCAATGTGTTTATTGGCGAGAACAGCTTGGAAACCTTTGAGGGTGGTCATTATTTGGTGCAAGGATGGACACAGGGAACATATCCGTGGGAGATGGTTTCGGGCGAGTCGCAGGAGGGCAACTATAGTGCACGTTCGGCCTCGAACCTTAGTCATAACCAGACCTCCGAGATGAACATCACGATGAATGTGTCGCATGCCGACAGTGTCAGTTTCTATTATAAAGTCTCGTCGGAGGCTAACTATGATAAATTCCATTTCTATGTTGATGGGACAGAAAAAGTTGTCAATTCAGGTCAGGTAAACTGGACTCGCGCAGCCTTCGCGGTGTCCCCGGGGCAACACACTTTCACCTTCAGTTATTCGAAAGATGCGAGCGTTAGCAGTAATTCTGACTGCGCATGGATTGACAATGTGAGTCTGCCCCATCCAGTGCCCAGCTATGTGGTGACGGTCTCGGCTAACCATGGTACAGCGATGGGTGCAGGTAGTTATTTACAGGGTGAGACTGCCACAGTGGGTGTCTGTCCGCAGGCGGGATATGCATTCGTTCAGTGGACGGACGGGAATAACAGCAATCCCCGCCAAGTGACCGTCAACGGTAACCTGCAGTTTGTTGCCACGCTGTCCCATGGAGGTGTCACCACTATTCATGATACCACGGTGATTACCCAAACCGACACCATAATACTGACGGAGGTACAGCATGACACAGTGACATTGACACAGATACAGCGCGATACCGTGACCCTAATACAGATACAGTATGACACAATGACACAGACACAGTATGACACGGTGACGTTGTATGAGGAGGTCTTGGTTCACGATACGTTGTATGTAAGAGCAGACACGGTTGTGGTTGAGATACCAGTAAATGTCTACATCCACGATACAGCCATCATAGTGGAGACAGATACATTCGTGACGACACTTTATGATACGGTATATAGCACATTGTATGATACGGTATATGCCACATTGTATGATACGGTGTATGCCACATTGTATGATACGATGTATGCCACATTGTATGATACGGTGTACAACATGGTGGTTGATACGGTGTTCAGTATGCAATATGACACGGTGTATAACACGCTCTACGACACGGTGTATAATACACTTATTGATACCGTTGACCATTATATCTTCGATACAGCGCTATTGACGGATACCTTGTGGCTCTACGATACGGTGTTCATTCATGATACCGTTTTTATTCACGATACCATATACATCACGGAGAGTGGTATTGAGGATGCATGGGGTATTGAAGTGAGGGTGTTTCAAAGAGAGGGAGGTATTGTGGTGGAAGGGGCAGAGGGCTATGTAGTGAAGGTCTACGATGCAGTGGGACGAGAGTGTCGGAGTATTGGAGTGCAGGAGGGTAGTAGTATAGGAAGCGGCCAACTGTATATTCCAATACAATTGTCGGGTGTTTATTTGGTGAAGATAGGGAATTTGCCGGCGCGTAGAATTGTTGTTGTAAGATAGCCTCCAGTGCAATAAAAATAAGAGTTATGAGTTATGACTTACGAGTTTTAAATTAAGAGTTAAAAGTTAGTGATCAAATATAAACATATTCTCCTGCTGATTCTCTTGTGTTGCTGCCGGTTGGCGGCGTGGGGGCAGAGCGATTCGGTGGAATTCAGGCCCATGGGTAGTGGATACACCCCGGGGAGTGTGAGGGACACGGTGATATACGATGCCGAGCATGGAGATTATGTGAAAGTCAGAACGGTGGGGGGGATGGAAATCAGTCGCGAATACATGTCGTTCGAGGACTATGAAGACTGGAAGATGGAGCAGTTGATGCGCCAGTATTGGGACGACAAGCGAGGGGGTACGGTGTTGGACAACAGCGAAGGGGGCTTGCTGAGCAAGATACCGGGATTCAACCAGATAAGCCAGAAGTTGGAGGCCTTGATGGGCAAGCCGGAAATCAAGATTACGCCCAGCGGCAGCGCCGAGCTGACGTTCCAGATAGTGAACAACTACCGCGACGACCCGCAGCGCGATGCCAGCGAGAGGAGTGTGACGACATTCGACTTCGACGAGAACCTGCAAATCAACCTCAATGCGAAGATAGGCGA
>CACXCY010000146.1 GCA_902766265.1 uncultured Bacteroidota bacterium | reverse complement strand
TCCCAAATGGAAACTATGATGAGGAAAATATGAAGAGTACCGTGGTTCCCTTTCGGAATGGTATCATGTTGAGTATTGCCTGCGGATTGGCGGAGAGTAGGGGACTGAACCGTGTGTTGATAGCCAACCATGGAGGAGACCACGCCATCTATCCCGATTGCTGTCCGGAGTTCGTTAGTGCTATGGATTGCGCCATGAAATCAGGAACTTATGCAGGTGTGCGGTTGGCTGCGCCATACACGAATCTCACCAAAGCAGACTTGGTGCGGCGTGGTGCGGCGCTCGGCATCGACTATGGCCACACTTACTCCTGCTATCGTGGCGAAGAACACCATTGTGGCACCTGTGGTACCTGCACCGAACGCAGACAGGCATTCCAGCTTGCGGGCGTTCCTGACCCTACGACTTATTCATCTTGAATTTTTATATTAACGGTTGCAATTAGTCGAAATCAGTTCAAAAATCATAATGCTATATTGCTAACATATATATAGTTGAATAAATTTATTGAATTATTCATTTAAAACCACTCATAAGGTGTATTACGTAACAAAACAAATAGAAATCTCCGGGGCTCATCGCCTTGAGTTGGATTATCCGAGCAAATGCGCGCAGTTGCACGGCCACAACTGGCATATTACCATCTATTGCAAGGCGCGCGAATTAGACCGCAACGGCATGGTGGTGGATTTCTCTAAAATCAAAGCGTGCATCACGGATCGGCTTGACCATCAGATAATCAATGATGTTATCGGCTACAATCCTACGGCGGAGAATATTGCCTATTGGTGCCAGCAGCAGGTGCCCAACTGCTATAGGGTTGATGTTCAGGAAACGGTAGGCAATACGGCAACCTATGAAATTGACGAACCGTGAAGGTAAATGAAATATTCTACTCGCTGCAAGGCGAGGGCTATCATGCTGGAAAAGTGGCTGTTTTTGTGAGGTTGAGTGGATGCAATCTCCAATGCCCGTTTTGCGATACTCAGCATGAAAGTGGTATCGAGATGACCGATGAGGATATTGTTTCCGAAGTGGCCAAATACCCAGCCAGATATGTGGTTGTCACAGGCGGCGAGCCATCGTTGCAATTGACCAATGGCTTTGTTGATGCCCTTCACAGCATTGGCAAAAAAGTGGCTGTGGAGACCAACGGGAGTCATCCTCTGCCTCAAAATATTGATTGGATAACACTCTCACCCAAAGATGCCTATGTCGGCGTTGCGGCTAAACCGATATTGGAATATGTTAATGAAATCAAGTGGGTTTTCGATGGAGAACACGACCCTTTGATATATCCGCACATCAAGTGTACGCACGGCTATTTTTTGCAACCTTGTGACACAGGTGATCCCATCCGAAATGCCGCAATCACACAAGCCGCTATTGATTATATCAAGAAAGATCCTCGCTGGACACTTTCGTTACAAATACATAAAATACTTAATATTAAATGAATAGAACGAAAGATAATTTACAGTCGTTAGGTCATAAGTCCGAAATTCCCGAGACTTATGCTCCGCAGGTACTTGAATGTTTTGAAAACCAGCACCCGGAGAGAGACTATTGGGTACAATTCAATTGTCCCGAGTTCACATCGCTATGCCCCATCACGGGACAACCCGATTTTGCCGAAATTAAGATATTGTATATTCCCGACCGGCGCATGGTGGAGAGCAAGAGCTTGAAGCTCTATCTATTTTCGTTTCGCAATCACGGTGATTTTCACGAGGATTGTGTCAATATCATCATGGATGATTTGATCAAGTTGATGGCCCCACGCTATATTGAAGTTATCGGCCTTTTTGTTCCCCGTGGCGGCATCAGCATCTATCCATACGCCAATTATGGTCGTCCCGGCACAAAATATGAAGCGATGGCTGAAGAGCGACTGAAAGAGTATCGTTTTCATAAATAAAAGACTGATTCTCATCGAATATTACCGACATCGAACCTCCGAGTTGCAGAAAGCCGAAAAAAAATGGAAAAAGATGAGAAATTTAACTTTGACTAAAGTTAGACTTAGGTTAGAGTTAGGTTAGAGTTAGAAAATTTTTTCCGAGGTACAAAAAAGGGGGGCGAAAAGGAGCGACTGGGAGGGCAGGTGAACAAGGTCAGGTGAATGCTTACGGATTGTCAATCAAAAGAGGACAAAAGTTGTTAATTAAATGTCCATATTTTTGAGGATAAACATTCATTTGTCGCCAAAAAAATTGTAACTTTGCACTCTGTATCTGTGAATAGTGTGAGTTGCTCTTATTTTATAAGGATTTGATAAATAAAGATATATTGTATTGAGAAGAATAAAGAGCCATGAGAAATTGGGTGGGAGCCGGAGAATGAACATAATATGCAACGAAAATTAAACTAAACTTTATAGAATCAATGATTTCTAACAATTTTACCCGCCGTCATAACGGCGTAAGCACCCCCGAAGAGGAGCAGAAAATGCTTCAGCAAATCGGAGTCAAGAGCATGGATGAGCTCATCGAAAAGACCATCCCCGCTGCTATCAGATTGAAAGAACCGTTGCCGCTGGAAGATGGCATCAACGAGTACCAGTTCCTGTCGCGCATGAAGGCGCTTGCCGCCAAGAACAAGCTCTATAAGACCTACATAGGCATGGGCTATTACAACACCATTACGCCTGCTGTCATTTTGCGCAACGTATATGAAAACCCCGGCTGGTACACGGGCTATACCCCTTACCAGACAGAGATAAGCCAAGGTCGTCTGGAAGCCCTGATGACCTATCAAACCATGGTGGCCGATATGACGGGATTGCCTCTGGCCAACGCATCGCTGCTTGACGAAGCTACTGCTGCTGGCGAGTGTATGATTATGTTCTTCAACAGCCGCAGCCGCGCCGCACAAAAAGCGGACGTGCATAAGGTGTTTGTCGACGGCCGTCTCTTCCCACAGACTCTTGCCGTAATGCGTACCATGGCTGAACCTCGTGGTATTGAAATCGTGACAGGCAAGGCAGCCGATTTCGTCCCCTCGGAAGAATTCTTTGGAGCTTTTGTTCAGTATCCCGACCAGTTTGGCGAGGTGAACGATTATACCGGTTTTGTGGCCAAGTGCCATGAGAAAGGCATCTTTGTAGGTATGGCTACCGACTTGATGGCTCTTGCCATCCTGAAGACCCCAGGTGAGATAGGGGCTGACTGCGCATTTGGCAACGTTCAGCGTTTCGGCTTGCCCTTGGGTTATGGCGGACCTCACGCCGGTTTCTTCGCTATTACCGAAGATTTCAAGCGTACATTCCCTGGTCGTATTATTGGTTGGACCATCGATGCCAAGGGGAACAAGGCACTTCGAATGGCTTTGGGTATGCGCGAACAGCATATCAAGCGCGAGAAAGCCACCAGTAATATTTGCACATCCCAGGCATTGTGCGCCATGATGAGTGGTTTCTACGCCGCATGGCATGGGCATGATGGCATTTGGGAGATTGCTGCCCATATTCACAAGATGGCTTGCAAGCTGGCTTTGGAATTGCCCAAATATGGTTACAAACAGCATAATCGAGTGTATTTCGATACCTTGGCTGTGCAATGTCCTGTCAAGACGGATGTGGTGCGTAAAGTTGCAGAAGCGCATAAAATCAACTTCCGTTACATCTGCGAGGATTGCATTGGTATATCGATTGACGAGACTACAAGTCGCTGCGACCTCAACGACATCCTTGCTGTGTTGGCAGAGGCAGCCGGCAAGAAGGTGGAACCCATTGAATGCTGTGGCAGCTGCACAGATGATATGGGTGTTATCCCCACTGACATGAAACGTACAACATCATTCCTCACCCAGAAGGTGTTTAACGCCTACCATAGTGAGACAGAGATGATGCGCTACATGAAGAAGCTCGAAGTGAAGGATCTTGGACTTAATAGAGCCATGATTCCTCTGGGAAGCTGTACGATGAAACTTAATGCAGCAGCCGAGATGCTTCCTACCAGCTGGGTCGAATTTGGCGCCATGCATCCGTTTGTGCCCGTTGACCAAGCAGAGGGCTATCAGGAGATGATCCACGATATGGAGCGTCGCCTCAGTATTATTACCGGCTTTGCTGGGTGCTCGCTGCAACCCAATGCGGGTAGTGCTGGCGAATACAGCGGTCTCACCGTGATTCGCAACTATCACATTTCTCAAGGCCAGGGACAGCGCAACGTGTGTCTTATCCCGGCTAGTGCCCACGGCACCAATCCTGCCAGCGCAGCAAAAGCAGGTATGACGGTCGTCGTCGTGGCTTGCAACGAGCGTGGCGATGTTGACATAAACGACCTGCGCGCAAAAGCAGAGCAGTACAAAGATACTCTGTCCTGTTTGATGATAACCTATCCGAGTACACATGGTGCTTTCGAGGAGGGTATTCTTGATTATATCAAGATTGTGCATGACTGCGGCGGTCTCGTCTATATGGACGGCGCCAATATGAATGGCCAAGTGGGTCTCACCAGCCCTGGTACCATGGGTGCCGATGTGTGCCACCTGAACCTGCACAAGACCTTCGGTATGCCTCACGGTGGTGGCGGTCCTGGAGTAGGCCCCATCTGCGTGTGCGAAAAGTTGATAGACTTCCTGCCGTCGAATCCCGTCGTCAAGTGCGGTGGTAGCAAAGGTGCCGCAATGAGCGCCGCTCCTTATGGTAGCGCAGCACTTCTACCGATAACCTATGGATACCTGTTAATGTTGGGTGGTAACGGTCTTGCTGATGCCACGCGTCACGCCATCCTCAATGCCAACTATCTGCGTGTGCGGCTTGAGAAATACTATAAGATTCTTTATACCGGCACTCACGGAATGTGCGGTCATGAGATGATTCTCGACTTCCACGAATTTGATCCCAAAGTACTGGTTGGCAATGTGGCAAAGCGTTTGATGGACTATGGCTTCCATGCTCCGACGGTGGCATTCCCGGTACACAACACCCTCATGGTTGAACCTACCGAGAGTGAACCTCTTAGTGAATTAGACCGTCTGGTGGATGCATTTATCGGCATACGCAAAGAAATCCAGGATGTTATGGATGGCAGATATGCTGAGGATAACAACCCCGTATTCAATGCGCCACACACTATGCAGGTGGTATGTGCTGACGAGTGGACGCTGCCTTATAGTCGGCAGACAGCAGCATTTCCGCTGCCGCATGAGGATAAGTATTGGCCCACCATCAGCAAGGTCGACGATGCATATGGCGACCGCAATCTTCAGGCCGTTTGGACTGAATAGTATTGCGGCAGAGATGCCTGTTTGATAGAGATGCCGTGCCTTATTAAAGGTGCGGCATCGCTAATTTATTCGGATTCATAGATACGGTATTGGAGAGGAAAAGCTAACATTATTGTTCGCAATTCGGAGTTTTTGTGTATTTTTGCCACTTATTTAATAATAATGAATACAAATATTATTCTTGCTTACTTGCTGATAATCGTGGGGGTAATGTGCTGGTGTGCGTTACTGCCTGGCCGTAAAAAAGTTGGCCCGCGTGTGATGGACGCGATCACGGTGTTTGGTGGTGCTTTTTTGTTCGCATCTTGCTTCATCAATCTTGTTCCTCACATGTATCTTGAAGGTTTTGAAGTCCATTCCGGTTGTGGGTGGGCGTTCAAAGTGGGCGCGACGGTATTGTTGGGATTCATTATACAGCTGTTGTTGGAACGTTTGACAAAGGGAATAGAACATGGACACAACCATACAGAATGTCACGATTGTGAGATTCATGAAGAACACCACGTGCATCCTGTGACAGGGCTTCTGATAGGTCTTTCTATCCATGCTTTTTTGGAGGGTATGCCGTTAATTGATACAGATGGGGATATCCACCAAGGGTTGCTCTATGGTATCGTGCTGCACAATATTCCCATTGCTTTGGTAATATTGGGGCTGTTTATGCATAATCGCTACTCTTTCATAAAATCATTCGCATTGCTGGCGATTTTTGCAGTAATGACCCCACTGGGATCTCTTGTCAACCTGTACTTCTTGCCCGAAAACGAATCTTTGCAATGCATCATCATGGGTGTGGTGGTTGGCATATTGCTTCATGTCAGCGTCAGTATTCTGTTCGACCAAGACCATTACAAATTTAGCTGGGTGAAATTCCTGCTTATTGTAGCTGCCTTTGCGGCTGCCTACTTTACGCCAGGGTGTCCTGAGATTTATCCATTGTAAACTACTATAGATGCGTATTAGTCCATGATTCTTTCCATCGTTATAGTCAACTACAATGTCAAGTACTTTCTGGAACAGTGTTTGAACTCTGTATTTGCTTCGACGACAGAAATGGGGAATGGCGAATGTATCGAACTTGAGGTATTTGTGGTTGACAACAACTCGGTTGACGGATCAGTAGCGATGGTTGAGGATAAGTTTCCTCAGGTACGGCTGATAGCCAACACGGAAAATGTTGGTTTTGCCAGAGCCAACAACCAGGCGTTGCAACAATCCACTGGAGCATATTTGCTGTTGCTGAATCCTGATACCATTGTAGAACGAGACACATTTGTGAAGTGTGTCACCTTTATGCAGCAGCATCCGGACTGCGGCGGATTAGGAGTGAAGATGATTAACGGCGAGGGTAAGTTCTTGAAAGAAAGTAAAAGGGGGTTTCCAACACCTGAAACGTCGTTCTACAAAATCAGCGGTCTCATCAAACTGTTTCCTCGTCACAAGAAGATAGCCGCTTACTATATGGGCAACCTTGATGAGAATGAAACCAATGAGATTGAGATTCTTCCAGGTGCGTACCTTATGGTGGGCAGGACTGCCTATAATCAGGTGGGCGGCCTGGATGAGAGCTATTTCATGTATGGGGAGGATATTGATTTCTCATGGCGTATCATTCAGGCCGGATTTAAAAATTACTACCTTCCTTCGACTCGCATAGTGCACTACAAAGGAGAGAGCACTAAAAAAGGGTCGATGAATTATGTGTATACCTTTTATAACGCCATGGCGATTTTCGCCCGGAAATATTTCAGCGGGAACAACGCGAAACTCTATATAGCGTTGATTAAAACTGCCATATGGATACGTGCGGCGTTCTCGTTTGTCAAGCGTGCCGTTGCCAAAGTGGCACAGCCGTTGGTTGATTTCTTAGTCGCTTTTGGAGGATTTGCACTCATCAAATATGTATGGGCTGCCTATTGGGCTGAAAATGTAAGCTACTATCCGTCGGTGTACATGTGGGTGGTCATTCCGTTCTATATTCTTTTCATGATGTTAATCGGGTGGCTATATGGTGGATACGACAAGCCCATCAAATTATCCAGAATGATAAGAGGCATGGGGTTGGGCTGTCTGTTGTTGCTGGCTTTCTATTCGTTGCTTGACGAGACCCAGCGTTACTCTCGCATGGTGCTGGTGTTGGGCTCGCTATGGAGCATCGTAGGGGTCGTGGTTGTTCGGCTTCCTTTCCTGATTAAAAAGAAAAGCAACATACTGCTTGTAGGTAGTCATGACGAGACGGTGCGTGTGGAACGATTGATACAACGTCTTGATATTAAGTCGGGGAGGGTGGAATGTTATGATGTTACGACGGAGGTACAGAAAGACCGTATGACGGTGCAGTTGAAGGATATGATTCACATCTATCGGATTACCGATGTTGTGTTCTGTGGACGCGATATGCAGCCGCAAGAGATTATAAGCCAGATGGCTTCGCTCCGAACCACAGGCGTGCAATACAAGATTGTGCCTTCCGACAGCGATATCATTATCGGCAGCAATGCCATTAGCAGCTACGAGGACATATTCACAGTGGATTTGAACACTATCGACTCTCCTGTGAATCGACGCAACAAGCGCATATTCGACATCATCAGTGCCGGAATGCTTCTCTGCTTGTCTCCCGTGCTGTTCCTGTTCCAGAAGCGCAAGTGCAACTACTTCAGAGACTGTTGGCAGGTGCTTGTGGGCAAGAGCACGTGGGTGGGCTACGAAGGCCGGCGGGGAGTGTTCCGTCCTTGCGACATGGTATTAGGACGCGATGTTGATGAGCAACGTCTCAATCTGCGCTATACTCGCAACTACAAGTTGGGGTCGGACATAATCATCCTATGGAAAAATATCTTTAACATATGACAACAGCAGAAACAATCAAAGAGCTTGAAACACGAAAGGAAGCTCTGAGGAGGTATCTTTGACGTTGACAAGAAGTCAGCGCAAATAGCCGAAGAAGAGAAAAAAACAGAAGCTGCCGATTTCTGGAATGACCCGAAGGAGGCCAAGAAAGTGCTACAGTCCATCAAGGCCAAGAAGACATGGACGGCTGCCTACAAAGAGGTTAGCGACAGTTGTGACGACTTGTCGGTAATCAACGAGTTCTATGAGAACGGGGAAGCTACCGAAGAGGAACTGCTCGCGCAGATTGAGACTACCAAAAAGAAGGTGGAGGCCTTGGAGCTGAAGAACATGCTTCAAGGCGAGAGCGACCGCTTCGATGCCGTGCTGGCCATCAATGCAGGGGCCGGCGGTGTGGAGGCACAAGACTGGGCCGAGATGTTGATGCGCATGTACATGCGTTATGCCGAGACTCACAATTACAAGGTGGCCATCAGCAATATCCTTGACGGTGAGGGTGCAGGTATTAAGAGTGTGACAATGCAGATTGAGGGTGAGTTTGCCTATGGCTACCTGAAGAGCGAAACGGGAGTGCACCGTCTGGTGCGTGTGAGCCCTTTCAATGCACAGGGCAAGCGTATGACTTCGTTTGCGTCGGTCAGCGTGACGCCTCTGGTCGACGACACGATTGAGGTCGTTGTCGAGCAGTCACGTATCAGCTGGGACACCTTCCGCAGTGGCGGTGCAGGTGGACAGAACGTGAACAAGGTGGAGAGTGGCGTGCGTCTGCGCTACCAGTACAAGGATCCGTATACTGGTGTCGAGGAGGAAATCCTCATCGAGAACACCGAGACGCGCGACCAGCCCAAGAACAAGGAAAACGCGTTGCGCCTGCTGCGTTCGCAACTGTATGAACGTGAGATGAAGCACCGTATGGAGGAACAAGCGAAAATCAAGGCCACCCAGAAGAAGATAGAGTGGGGGAGCCAGATACGCAGCTATGTGATGGACGACCGTCGCGTGAAAGACCATCGTACCAACTATCAGACGGGCGACGTGACGGGAGTGATGGACGGGAAAATAGACAATTTCATTAAGGCCTACCTAATGGAGTTTGGTGGAGAATAAGATGTTTATGAAAAGAAATATAGTATTGTTGTGGCTGTTGGCAGCCGCAACGGCTGCTGGGGCGCAGACGTTGTCGTCCACGCAGCTGGAGAACGACACGTTGGAGGGCAGGGGTCACAACCTGTCGCCCATGCAGTATGGTTTCGATACGGCGTCTGACGGGGTGCAGCGCTATTGGGCCTTATACAACACCCACCTCGCCGCTCGGCAAGCCGGGGTGGATGTCGACTACAGCGCGCTGGCCAACAAGACTGTTGAGTTGACCTTGCCTGCGGATGCTCCCAATTTCATTCCGTTGACGCGCCACAACGACTTCAAGAATGTGCTGTTCTATGTGCTTGACACTGTGGCCGACCGTTACCTGTTCCGAATGGGCGATGACAACTACACGCTGATTGATGTGGATGCCCGGTGGGTAGACAGCGGAGATTTCCGCAGTGTCCCGCAGCTGGCCGAGGGGATGCATCTGCTTATTCTCAACGACGATAACCCCTGGGTGGCCGAGCGTATCGGCTTTGGTACGCCAGCCATGCGATGCGATGTGCTTTGGGTGGTCGACGGCGTGAGCCGCAACAGGGTGGTGGCTTCCTATCAGACGGAAGCAACAAAAATGAAGTGCTACGAGGTGCCTGTCAC
>CACXCY010000145.1 GCA_902766265.1 uncultured Bacteroidota bacterium | reverse complement strand
TCGTTCCGCAGATGCAACGTCCTTCGGTCGCGGGATGCGGAGCGGCAGCGCAATTTTTTTGCAACTATTCAAAATAAAGTGTATCTTTGCAAAGGAGAAAAACCAGTACAAATCATTTAATAAACTAAACAACATGAATATAGATTGGAAAAGTCTGCCGTTTGACTATTTGAAAACGGATTACAATGTTCGCTGCTACTACCGTGACGGCCAGTGGGGCTCCATCGAGCTGACCTCGGAAGAAACCATCAACATACACATGGGTTCCTCCTGCCTGCACTATGGTCAGGAAGCTTTCGAAGGTCTGAAGGCCTTCCGTTGCAAGGACGGCAAAATCCGTATCTTCCGTCTGGAAGAGAATGCCGCCCGTCTGCAGAGCACCTGCCGCGGTATCATGATGCCTGAGGTGAGCACCGAGCTCTTCCGCGAGATGTGCATCAAGGTGGTGAAGATGAACGAACGCTTCATCCCGCCTTACGGCACCGGAGCATCCCTCTACCTGCGTCCGCTGCTCATCGGTATCGGACCCCAGGTGGGCGTGAAACCTGCCAAGGACTATCTGTTCATGATTTTTGTCACTCCCGTGGGACCTTACTTCAAGGGTGGCTTCATGGCCAACCCCTACGTCATCACCCGCAAGTACGACCGTAGCGCTCCTCTGGGTACCGGTGTCTACAAGGTTGGTGGCAACTACGCTGCTTCGCTGCGCGCCCACGTTGAGGCCTGCCATGGTGGCCAGTATGCCTGCGAGTTCTATCTCGACGCTAAGGAGAAGAAGTACATCGACGAAGCCGGTGCAGCCAACTTCTTCGGCATCAAGAACGACACCTATATCACTCCGCAGTCCACTTCCATTCTGCCCAGCATCACCAACAAGTCGCTCATCCAGCTGGCTCAGGATATGGGTATGAAGGTGGAACGTCGTCCCATCCCCGTAGAGGAGCTGGCCGAGTTCCAAGAGGCAGGTGCCTGCGGTACCGCAGCCGTTATCAGCCCCATCGAGCGTGTCGACGACCCCGAGACTGGCAAGAGCTATAACTTCGGCAAAGAGCCCGGTCCCTGGAGCAAGAAACTCTATGAGCGTCTCCGCGCCATCCAGCTTGGCGAATACGAAGATATCCACAACTGGAATACCATCCTCGACTAATAGCATTAGTCAATATATGAAGAAAGCGTCCTATGCGGGACGCTTTCTTTTTTTTTCTGCATAGCAGGGCAATTTGATACGATAGCCCTGATTTGGCAGGCATGAGGGTCAAGTGCCGATGGATGCTGGCACTTGGGTGGCAATCTGTGTTCTGTGTCAGACTGCCTGTTCGATGTTCCACACGAAAGCTCTGACGCCGACCTCCTCGTTACGTTTGTCAAGTTGACGTACGGCGTGGAGGAGAGGAGCCACCTGCTCGTCGTCCACGACGGTGAGAAGGGCATTGTTCATCTCGGGCCAGGTGTGTGTCCCACGGTGGGGGACACCAGTGGAGGTACCACGCCCTTGGACGTTCTCCCAAAAGGTGAAGCCGTTGATGCCGAGTTTGTCAAGCATGTATTCCACACGCTCGGTGTTGGTCTGGTTGTATATTATCATTACGCTTTTCATGCTGGTCTCGTTTTGCGCCCGCCGCTATGTATCGGCATGGGGCTGTTATATATATTATATTGTGTCGTTGGCTTCGGTTGTCTCATTGGAGTGGGGTAGGGGTGCGTCGGTAGCGTTTTCGTCCACATTGATTTGCATGAACACGAAACTCTTTTCCAGTTTCTTCTTGCGGTCGGCATCGCTCTTGCGCTCGAAGATGGCATAGAGCACAGGAACAACGATGAGGGTGATGAGGGTGCTGATGAGCAGACCACCGATGACGACGATACCCATGCCGACCCATATCTCACTACCTTCGGCCTTGGAGGTAGCCATGGGAATCATGCCGAGGATGGTGGTGAATGCCGTCATCATCACGGGACGCAGACGGCTCTGGCCTGAGAGGGCGATGGCTTCGTTCATGGGAAGGCCGCGCTCGCGCATCAGGTTGATATAGTCTACCAGCACGATACCGTTTTTCACCACGATGCCGATGAGCAGCACCACACCCAAGGCACCCACCATATCAAGGTTGTTGCCTGTGACAGCGAGAGCCAGGATAGCGCCGGTAAGGGCAAAGGGGATTGAGAACAGGTTGATGAATGGCTTCGAGAAACTCTCAAACTGTGAGGCCATAACGACGTAGACGAGCAGGATGATAAGCAACGCCAACGTGAACATATCCTTGAACATCTTCTGCTGATCCTCGTAGGAACCAGCCATGACGACGCTAACGCCCTGCGGTATATCCATTTGGTCCACCTGTTTCTGCACATCGTTGGCCAACTCTGCCAGAGAGGTCTTGTAGGGGAAGACGGTGAGGGTGAGATAACGCTGGCGATTCTTGCGGGCAATGTTCGGAGGGCACCAGTATTCCTCGATAGTACCCAGCTCTTTCAGCTTGACGATTCTGCCGTTGGTACCCATGAGAGAAATCTCTTCCACATCGGAGATGCTGTTACGGTATTCTTCTTTAAGACGCACCACGATATTGTATTCGTCGCCATCCTCCTTGAGGTATCCGGCAGCCATGCCGTTCACGCGGTTGCGCACATACATGCTGACGGTGCTTGCCGAGAGGCCGTGGAGGGCCAGTTTCTGTTTGTCGAAAGTGATTTTAAGTTCGGCACGGTCGTCATCGCGGCTGTTGGTAGCGTCGCGGGCACCGGCGACATTCTTCTGGATGCGTCGTTTGAGCTCTGCAGCCACCCGGTTGGTCTCATCGAAATCGTAGCCATAGATTTCCACAGAGAGGTTGTTGTTGCTCATCATACCGCCGCTATTCACCTGATAGTTGATCACCTCGGGATAGCGGGCCAGAATCTGACGCACATTCTCGGAGATTTCCTCTATCGAACGATCACGCTCGTCTTTTTCGGTGCAACGCACACGCATGGAAATCTTGCTGTTAGTGGTGCTGTTGAACAGAGCCGCAAATCCAGCGTCGTCATTCGAGCCGGCGCTGGTGGAAAGTACCCTGAGCTCGGGGATTTCCTTCTTCATATCTGCCTCTATGGCACGTGCGGTCTTGAGGGTTTCTTCAATACGGGTGCCGCGTTGCAGATCGACATTCACATTGAACACGCCTTCGTCTTGGTTGCGCATGAAGTCCATACCTATTTTGCCCATGCCCATAGGCACCATGGAAATGACGAAGATGGCGAGGGCGATGAGAAGCACTATTCTCTTGTGACCCAGACACCAGCGCAGCACGTTGGCATACCATGCCTCGATGGCGGCAAACCAGCGTCCGAAGGTCTTGTCGAAAGTGAGGCGTTTCCTGTCGTGGGCCTCCTTGGCGGCACGCTCTTCCTCTTTGTTGACGTAGAACTTCTTTGCCTTCAGCAGCTTGCTGCACAGCATGGGGGTGAGGGTGATGGCCGTGGTGGTGGAGACGCACACCACAATGGTCACAATCCATCCCAGTTCCTTGAAGAAGATGCCCGCCATACCGGGAAGCATGGTGAGCGGCACAAACACAGCGACCAGCACCAATGTGGTGGCGATGACCGACACCCATACCTCGTTGGTGCCATAGATGGCTGCTTCGCGTGGGTTTTCGCCTCGTTCTATATGTTTGGTGACATTCTCCAGCATCACGATGGCATCGTCCACCACCATACCGATGGCCACGGTGAGCGACGCGAGCGATATGATGTTGAGCGAACTGTCTGCGACAAGAAGGTAGATAAATGCGGTAATCAGGGAGATGGGGATGGTAAGACCGATGATGATGGTACTGCGCCAGTCGCCCAGGAAGATGAACACCACGAGCACCACAAACAGCAGAGCGTAGAAGATACTCTCCGCCAAGCCGTTGATGGCGTTCTTGATATCCTTTGAGTTGTCGTTGATGATGCAGGTCTCGATGTCGGGCGGCAGTCGTTTCTGGATTTTCTCCATCTTGGCTTTCACCTCGCGGGCAATCTGCACGGTGTTGGCGCCTGTGGCCTTGCTGATGATGAGACGTGCGCCGTCCACACCGTTGATTTTCTCATCCAGAGAGAGGTCTTTCAGGGTATCGCGCACCGTGGCCAGGTCGCGCACAAATATCTGTTTGCCGGCGTATGTAGCCACGGGAATATCGGCAATCTCGCAGCTCTCCTCATACTCGCCCTTCACACGCATCTGGTATTGTTCCTTGCCCATTTTCAGCGTGCCGCTGGCCAAATCCATATTGTTGGAACTGATGGCATTGCCTACCTGCTCCACGGTGAGGTTGTAGGCATCCAGCTGGCGGGCGTCGAGGTCAATATAGATATAGCGTTCCGGGGCGCCGCTCACGGTGAGGTTACCTATACCGTCTACGCGGTTCAGCTCGTTGGTGACGTTATCCTCCAGTATCTTGTCCAGCCCCGGGTAGCTCTCCTTGGCGGTGAAGCCGTAGGTGAGGATGGGCATAGCGCTGCTGTTCAGCTTG
>CACXCY010000144.1 GCA_902766265.1 uncultured Bacteroidota bacterium | reverse complement strand
GGTTGCAGCAGTCGGAGTGCGTGCTGCAGGGCATATTCTTTGACGGGCGAATAGGTCAGTTTCAGGCCTCGTCCGGTTTGGCGGTCGGGCACCGTGACAACGCCCACCACCGGGTGTCCACTCTGGCAGATGGCATCCAGCGAGGCCACAGCAAAGTCGGGCGTTCCCATAAAAACAATCTTCATGGTGGTCGGGGGGATTATCCGTTGCTCATAGATTTCTTTGCGTGGACCATTTTGAGGGCTGTGACGGCACCTTCAACGCCTTTGTTGCCGTGCTTCCCTCCGGCGCGGTCCTGTGCTTGTGCGATGTTGTTGGTCGTAAGCACGCTGAATATGGCTGGCCGGTTTACCTTAATGCTGAGGTTGGTGAGGCCGTTGGCCACCGCTTCGCAGATAAAGTCGAAATGGCGGGTTTCGCCTTGTATCACACAGCCGATGCAGATGACAGCGTCGCAGTCGTAGTGCTCAAACATCATCTGTGCGCCCGAGGTCAACTCGAAACTGCCCGGCACATGCAGCACAGGTATGTTTTCCTCCTTCACACCGTAGCGGCGCAAAGTGTCGTAGGCACCCTGGAGCATGGCGTCTGTGATGGCGGGGTTCCATTCGGCAGCCACGATGCCGATATTGAACGTTTCCCCGTTGGGTATGCTGTCGGGGTCGTATTCCGAGAGGTTGACTTTCTTGGTGTTCATGGTATTCTTATCTTACTCTAATAATCATGCCCGTTTTCAGCTTTTTGGGAGCATCGGGATTCAGTTTCTTGATCTTCTCCACCGTTGTGCTGTATTGCAAGGCCAGCATGTCGTAGGTGTCGGTACTCTTCACGGTGTGGTATTGCTCTTTTTTCTTTCCCTCCTGGCGATATTTGCGCGGGTCTTCCTTCACGTAGCTTTTGTCCGCTTTGTAGGCCAAATCGCAGTTTTTGCCCTTGGGGGCGGTGATGCCGAAATAGGTCTTGTCCAGATGCAGGCGTCGGGTGCGGAGCGAATAGTTGGAGAAATCGAGAATCCATTCGGGGTCGAAGGCCTCGTATTCAAAACGCACTTCGAAGTGCAGGTGCGGTCCTGTGGAATGGCCTGTGCTGCCCCCCAGTCCGATTACATCGCCTGCCCGTACCAGCTGCTTCGGGCGCACGTTGATTTTGGACAGGTGGCCGTAGACGGTCTCCAATCCGTTATAGTGTCGCACCACCACGAGGTTGCCGTAGCCACCCATGGGGCGTGCGATACGCACCACGCCTGGGAAGGCGCAATGCACGGGGTCGCCCACATTGAGGGCTATGTCCACCCCACGGTGCGGGCGGTTCCAGCGCCATCCGTAGGGAGAGGTGCGCACATGTTTGACGGGGAAGCAGAACTCGTTGTCCTCCTTGATGAGCCGGATGTTTATCTCGTCGGGCAGGGAGTCGAGAGGCAGAATCTGTTGTCTCACGCGGGTGCCCAGCAGGGTGTTGCCATACCACAAGGCGCTGGGCAGGGGCTTGCTTTCGTCGTAGAAAAGGTCAATCAGGTCGTCGCCTTTCATCAGGGCGGAGTCCACAGCTTTTTCTGTTGCTTTCGGGTAATGGCCGTACTGTTGGCGGTAGGCCAGCGAGTCGAAATAGGTAAGCCGCCGTGGCTGTTGGGCGTGCAGCTGCAGGGACAGGGCCAGCAGGCACAGGAGTACCGCGCAGGGCTGTTTCATCGGCGCAGCTCCTTTCTCATACGGCCTACGGGGATGCCGAGCAGCTCGCGGTATTTGGCCACGGTGCGTCGGGCCACGGGGTAGCCCTTTTCGTTTAGCAGCTTCGTCAGCATCTCGTCGGTGAGGGGGTGCCGCTTGTCCTCGTTGTCCACGGCCTCTTGCAGGTAGTGCTTGATGGCGTCGGTCGATACCGAGTCGCCCTCGTCGGTGGTGAGGGCTTTGGAGAAAAGGTCTTTGAGCAGGAAGGTGCCAAACGCGGTTTGTACATATTTCTGGTTGACCACGCGCGAAATGGTCGAGATGTCGTAGTTTGTGGCCGACGCGATGTCTTGCAGCTTCATGGGGCGCAGGTCGGTGGTGTTGCCCGTGGTAAAGTATGGCTGCTGGTATTCCAGGATGGCGCCCATGGTGTTCTGCAGCGTCTGCCGTCGCTGGTCGAGCACGTCGATAAACCATTGTGCCGATTCCGCCTTGCTGCGGATGAACTGTATGGTTTCGCGGTCGCTGCGGCTGGGATTCTTGACAGCCGACAGCTGACGCAGCATATCGCTGTAGTAGCGGCTCACATGCAGCTGGGGCATGTGGTCGTCGTTGAGCGTGAAGGAAAGCCCGTTTTCGTCGCGGCTCACGATAAAGTCGGGAATGACATACGCCACCGTCTCGTCGCCGCCTTCGGTATAGGCCGATCCGGGTTTGGGGTTGAGCCGTTTGATGCGTTCGATGGCGTCATGCAGCTGGTCGTCGGTAATGTTGAGTCGGGAGAGGATGCTGTCGTAGTGCCGTTTGCTGAAGGCGTTGAAGCAGCGGTCCACAATCTGCGTAGCCGTCAGGGTTGCGGGGTCGTCGTCGTTGGCGCGGTGCAGTTGCAGCGACAGGCATTCCTGCAGGTTGCGGGCACCCACGCCGGCGGGGTCCAGCGTCTGCACCATCTTGAGCACCCGTTCCACCTCCTTGGGGCTGACGTCAAGATTCTGTTTAAAAGCCAGGTCGTTGGCCACCAGGCCGACGTCGCGGCCCAGGTATCCGGCATCGTCGATGCTGCCTATCAGCTCGTTGCCGATAATCGTCTCTTCGTGGGTCAGCCGTTTGAGGTTGAATTGTTTTTGCAGATGTTCCAGAAACGACACATCCGAGGTGATGGGCACCTCGCGTTCCTCCACGTTGCGGTCATGTTCCTGGTATTCGCGGTAGCGGTAGTCGTCCTCGTCGTCTTGACCGTAGTCAGCTTCGGCAAAGGGGTCAATCTCGCGGTCTTCGAAGTCGACGTCCTCCTCCTCGGCATTTGCGGTGGGCAGGGGCTCCTCGTTGTCCTCGGCGGGAGCGGACTCATCTCCGCAATGTTCGTCTTCCAGCAGCGGGTTTTTCTCCACCTCTTGCTTGATGGTCTGTTCCATCATCGCGGCAGGCACCTGCAACATCTTCAGCAGCATCAGTTGCTGAGGCGTCATTTTCAGGTTCATTTTTAGCTTCTGCCTTTGGGAGTTCATGGCTGTGCGGACGTGCTATGCGAATTTTATATATAACTCCGTTTGGGTGCAAAAATTATATCGCCGGCAAAATATTTGCACCACGAATGACAGCTTATCGTCACATTAGCCAATGCTGGCATTGCTACATCTCGGCAAATCAAGTGAAGGTGTTTGGTTTTCGGCTACCGTAACGTCAAAAGTAGGGAACGATATACATGATGACGGTTGGCTGACCCACTCTCAAATAATTTCTTGCAGCTATGCGACATACTCTGCATCACCTTGGAAATTATGTAATACTACGAGATGTGGGTTGTCTATATTATTGTGAGTCATTTTCTACATAGAAAAGCAAAAACGTGTTTCTCCAAGAAATCGCGAACGCTTCCATGAATTCTGCTTTTGGGAGTTCATGGCTATGCGGGCATGCTTTGCGAATTGCAAAGCATACGACAAAATAGCGGATTGGAAATGATAATTTTGTCAGTCTCTCAAAAATGTGTACTTTTGCATTCGATTTCAAATATTCATGATATGAAACGCGTAGCATTTTGTGGAGCATTCATTGTGTCGATGCTGATGATTTCCTGTGACTATTGGGGTGAGTATAGTTTTACAATCGAAAACGAGACGAACCAAAACGTAATTGTATCGTATTGTGAACAATTGCGTTCAACGGAAGATGTACTGCCCACCCATGAGCACCGGGATTATGACCACTGGGGTTATTGGCTGGGAAAACCGACAGTGGATACCTTAGAGCCCCACGCAACGTTTGAAAGAGTATATGATATTGGTCGGGTTAATAAAAATTGGCCAGGGGAGGAGGATACCCCCGAGAGTTGGCGTGTTATTCCGCTGTGGAATAGGATAAACTATATTGTGGTAGGTACCGACACTTTGGATCCTGCGGAGTATGCGAAGGGGAAGTGGAGGACGGAAGACAGGTCGAGTTTCACTCTGACAATACGTTAGCCAGGCGGATTGTCTGTTCACAAGTGCCTTGTGGGGGGCAGAACCCAGGGTAAGTTAGTCGGAACACTCGAGGTAGGTAGCATCCGACCAGAAAAAGAGTATATCTTTCGGGCAAAAAGAGTATATCTTTTGGGGTAAAAGAGTATATCTTTTCGGTCAAAAGAGTATATCTTTTCGAGAGGGGCGTAATCCATTGGCTTATGAGGCATAATTATGGATGTCTCGCTGGCAAGGATACAACAAAACACCAACATCTGGAAAATGATTCGTTAGTCTTCAAAATATACGTGGATTTGTATTGGAACAACAACCTTTCATAATAGTATAAAGCTATGAAAACTAAAAGAAACGTCCTTGGACTTATCGCTGGTTTGGTAATTCTTTCTTGTTCTTCCTGCGGCAAACTGGCATGCCGATGCGAGGTTACCGCACAAGAACCGGGAAGCGATGCGGATAACCTGTTATTCCGTTGTATGCCTCAGTGTGAGACAATTGCCGAAACGGGGCCAGTGACGGAGAACGGAGCCACTGTGACCTGTACCGCTTATTGAATGCAGTGTGCTAAACGAGCGGCTCATAGCAAAGTGTGAGGTCGCCCGTTCTGTTAGAATTCAGCTGCCTTGGGTGCCCTCGGGAAGCGGATTGCGTCGCCGGAGGGGGCGGCTGGGCGACTATTTCAGTCATGGCGGCACGCGATTGCCCAAAAATATGTAATTTTGCACCCCGACATTGACCGGCTTGCCAGCGGATGTGTCGCTGCTGTTGACGGCAATACATGATGTTATGAAATCACGGCTACGCTATCTTGCCACATATTATCTTGAGTTCCTGCTGGTGTTCGTGGTGCAGAAACCGTTGTTTATGCTCTACTGCGGTGCTGCGGGCAGGGGCGTCGCGCTGGGCGACTATTTCCGTGTTGTATGGCATGGCTTGGGGCTCGACGCTACGGTGGCGGCCTACCTCACGGTAGTGCCTTGGCTGGCGGTCACGGTCAGCCATTGGGTGCGGGAGTTCCCGTTGCGCAAGGTGCTGGCGCCTTATCATATTATTGTCGCGTTGCTCGTGAGCGTCATCTTTTGCGTCGATGCGGCGCTGTACCCTTTCTGGGATTTCAAGCTGGATGCGTCAGTGTTCCTCTATCTTGACTCCCCCAAGGATGCGCTGGCCAGCGTGTCGTGGGGCTTTGTCGCGGTGGGGGTGCTGGTCATCCTGCTGCTCACGGCGGGGCTTGCGTGGCTGCTGGTGCGCACCACTCCCCGTCGGCTGCCGGAGACGAGTGGCTCCTGGCTGGCGCGGGTGTCGCAGATGGTGGCGATGCTGCTGGTAGGGGGGCTTGTTTTTGTGGGCATGAGAGGAGGATTGTCAGAATCTACGGCCAATGTGGGGAAGTCCTATTTCTGCAACGACCAGTTCCTGAACCATGCGGCGGTCAACCCCCATTTCTCGCTGTTCTATTCGCTCAGCAAACAGGAGGATTTTGCCGACGAGTTCGATTTCTTCGACGAGCCGCAGCGGGCGGCGCTGGTGGAGGGGCTGTTCCCCGATAGCGCAGAAAACGATACCACCCTTTCGCTGCTCACCACCGACCGCCCCAATGTGCTACTCATCATCATGGAGGGCTTCGGAGGCGTTTTCGTCGAGGACTTCGGTGGCGCGTCGGGTGTGGCACCCCAGCTGGGTCGGCTGGCCGACGAAGGGGTGTTCTTCACCAACTGCTATGCCGGCAGCTTCCGTACCGATAGGGGCATGGTGTGTGTGCTGAGTGCTTTCCCGGGGTTGCCCACGGCTTCGGTGATGAAGCTTCCAGCCAAGAGCCGCACCCTGCCGGCCATCAGCGAGGAGCTGGTCAAGGCGGGCTACCGTACCGATTTCCTCTATGGCGGCGACATCAATTTCACCAACACCAAGAGTTTCCTGCTCAGCAAGGGCTATCAGCATATCACCTCCGATGTCGATTTCTCCTCGGAGGAGCGCGGCTCCTGCTCGTGGGGGGTGAGCGACGAGATGACTTTCGACCGTCTCTACCGCGAACTGGTGCAGCGCAAGGGCGGCCCGTGGCATACGGCGTTCCTCACGCTCAGCAGCCACGAGCCCTTCGATGTCCCGTACCATCGTTTCGACGACCCGGTGGCCAACGCTTTCAGCTATACCGATTCCTGTCTGGGTAGCTTCGTCGACCGGTTGAAGGGCACCCCCGTGTGGGACAGCTTGCTCATCGTGTGTGTGCCCGACCACGGTTTTGTCTATCCCAGCGGTGCCGCCCCTCATGCGCCCCGCATCCATCACATACCCATGCTGTGGCTTGGTGGTGCCGTGCGCCAGCCGATGCGGGTCGACAAGCTGATGAACCAAACCGACCTCGCCGCCACCCTGCTGGCGCAGATGCATCTGGACCATTCCCGTTTTGCCTATAGCCGGAATGTGATGGGCGGCGGCTACCGTTATCCGTTTGCCTTCTATACGTTCAACAACGGCTTTGCGTTTATCGACAGCACCGGGGCTTCCGTCTACGACAATACCGGCAGGCACCTCATCCACGAGGACAACATCACGCCGGAGGGCAGCCGCAAGCGTCTCGACCAGGGCAAAGCCCTTCTCCAAACCCTCTACGACGACCTGGGGCGGAGGTAAGCGAATGCCGCAAAATAAAGAAACTGTTTTGAATTTATTCAATAATTTTCTTATGCCATCTAAACGGTGCTTTTCTTACGGAAACAAGGTTACTCCCTATCGGTCGTGACCTCGGTCTTTCGGTTACAATGGAACCCCATTGCGCCCTCAATACCGTAAAAAAAATCCCTCGTTTATATGCCCAATAATTCTCATCAATAAAATCAAAACAGTTTCTAAAAAAGGTACCCTGCTTGGCAGCGTACCTTTCTTTGTCTTCCGGTGGAGTGGGATACCTTCTCCAATGTTGTCGTGATGTGCGGGAAAGAGCCGGGTGGGCGCGATATGCTATTGCTCTTCGATGATTTTGACGGCGTATTCCTTTCCCTTTTCCTTGAAATAGGGACCCACGCCCATGCCCATGACGCCAATCTCGGTGTCGTCCTTAAAGTAGGCCAGGAATCCTTGGGCGTTCCAGCCACCTTCGCCGTCAAGGTCTCCGAGATACTTGCCGTTGTGGTCGAAGAAAGACACCATGGCGTTGTTCTCCTCCTTGTTGTTGGCCAGCAGGATGGCTTTCCCATAGTGGGGATGGCCGGAGATGGCTAATTCGTAGATGGGCTGGAATATCTCATCCTCGTCGGCCGGTTCGTCGGCGATTTCGACAAATTCCATGGGCTGGTCAGGAGCGTCTTCGGCGACGGCTGCGGTATCTTCAACGTTTTCTTGTACGGAGGTAGAGCAAGCTGTGAGCGTCGCTCCGGTCAGGCACAAGGCCAGCGCCACGATGGCAAAGAGTGTTTGTTTCATTGTCGTTTTCCCTGAAGGAGTGAGGGATGCACTTTTCTTTAGTGGAGCCGGGCGGGGTCGAACCGCCGTCCATACAAGTAACAGATATGCTTTCTACATGCTTATCCTGTGGTTGGTTTTCGAGCCGGCCCTGGACGCAGGCACCCAAAGACGGCCTTAGCGCCTAAATTTCGTCGGCAGGGCGGCGCGGACTGCCGATTATTCCTTCTTTACGAGCACCTCCTTGTCGCACGCCGAAGGACGGGGCCTGCGGGAGATGTCTTGTCGCTGCAACTGTTGCGGCGATTAAGCTAACCTACTGTGCTTCGGTTAGGCAGCAAGAGCGTAGTTGTTTTCGCCAATTATTGTTCTGCAACCGTTTTCAAGGCCTCTGTTGCGTGGGCCTGCATGCTTACCTACCCATTATCCTTGCTGTCAAAACCGGTCGGCCCCAGGTTTGGATTTTGGTTTGGAAGCGGGGAGGTGTGGGCATCTTTGCGGGTGCTTCACCTCCGAGCAACAAAAAAACCTTCTGCGGAGAAGGTTTTTTGTTTGGCGGTCCGGACGAGACTCGAACTCGCGACCCCATGCGTGACAGGCATGTATTCTAACCAAACTGAACTACCGAACCGTT
>CACXCY010000143.1 GCA_902766265.1 uncultured Bacteroidota bacterium | reverse complement strand
CAACATCATGCAGACATGGCTTGACGGCGTCAAAGTGTACGACCGCAACGAACATACGCCCGACAGCGTCTGCCGCACAACCGGCTGCGAGACCCCTCAAGTGCTGCCCAACCAGTTCAAAGCCCAACCGCTGGAGGTGTCCGCACTGCGCATCGCCGCCCCTGCCGGAACGGAACGCATCAAGGTCATCGCCGCCACCGAGGGATCGCTCATCACACGTTGCATGACCGCAACACCCAGGGTTGTGGACGGCAATATGGTGTCCAACCCCGACGAAGACGTGCTGAAGCTCGTGGTGCTGAACCGCTACGCAGCCGCACCTCCCGCCATCGCATTCATCCACGGCTTCCAGCTGCAACGGGGAGCCATCGCCTCCACCATCGCCCACGACTGCCACAACATCATCGCCCTGGGATGCAGCGACGAAGAGATTGTGCGCGCCGTCAACCACCTCATCTCGACCCAAGGAGGCATTGCCGCCTGCGACGGCCATCAGATCTGGGACCTCGCGCTGCCCGTGGCCGGACTGATGTCGCCCCTAAGCGGAGAGGACGCCGGCCGCAAGCATATAGAACTCAAAGCAAAGGTCCGAGAAATGGGCTGCCCCTTCGCCGCACCGTACATGACGCTGGCGTTCATGGCCCTGCCCGTCATCCCCGAACTCAAACTCACAGATAAAGGCCTCTTCGACGGCACAAAGTTTGAATTCACAAGCATCCTGGCATAAACCTATTGCGCTGGCAGCATACTGAAACGCCAGCCCTTCCCACCATCCCAAATAAAGATATACTCTTTTATCAAAAAAGATATACTCTTTTGCCACAAAAGATATACTCTTTTCTATTAAAAGATATACTCTTTTCCGACGGTACATATACCCTTTCCATCCGGAGGATACACTCACCGAGATTTGCAGTGTCCCAATGGCACTGCGAAAATATTTTCATTTTTTATTTGGCAGATACAAAATAAGTCGTACATTTGCATTCAGAATGATATTAAAATAATATCACATAAAACAAAACAAACAATTAAAATACAATACTATGGAAACAAAAGAATTTAACAAGTCAATGGAAAGAAAGAACAATGGTTTCATCCATTTGTTCCTTAATTTAGTGATGCTGGCAGCATTCATCTGGTGCATCGTCTGGATGGCAGGATGGGACTGCATGACCTCGCCCTCGCAACCCGACGGTACGGCATGGGTGGCCCTGCCCATTGGGCTGGGATGCCTGTTCATATTCATCTACATCCTGCACCTGGTGGGCTTTATGACTATCCAACCCAACCAGTCGCGCGTGCTGACCTTCTTCGGCAAATACCGCGGGACGGTGCGCGACAACGGTTTCTTCTGGGTGAACCCCTTCTATGGAAAACGTCGCCTGTCGCTGCGCGCCCGCAACATGGACGTGCCTCCCATCAAGGTGAACGACAAGAACGGCAACCCCATCATGATAGGTCTGGTGCTGGTGTGGAAAATCAAAGACACCTACAAGGCCTGTTTCGACATAGACGTGGACAGCCGCACAGTCAGCCAGAACGAAGCCAACCAGCAACAGCAGACCCTTAAGGGCTACGACAGCTTTGTGAACGTGCAGAGTGACGCCGCCTTGCGTAAAGTGGCTGGTCTATATGCCTACGACAACATGGACCACACAAGCACCGAGATGACCCTGCGCAGTGGCGGCGAGGAAATCAACGAGCGTCTCGAAAACGAGTTGCGCAGCCGTCTGAGCATCGCCGGTATCGAGGTGGTCGAGGCACGCATCAACTACCTGGCCTACGCATCCGAGATTGCCAGCGTGATGCTGCGCCGCCAGCAAGCCGATGCCATCATCTCGGCACGCGAGAAGATTGTGGAAGGTGCCGTATCGATGGTGCAACTGGCCCTGAAGAAACTGGAGGCAGAAAGCGTGGTGACGCTGGACGAAGAGAAGAAAGCCACCATGGTAAGCAACCTGCTGGTAGTGTTATGCGCCGACGAGAGCGCCAGTCCGGTTATCAACACCGGCAGCGTATACTAATCCATTCTCCAACCTGTTAGCTGTATGAAAAAGAGTTTTGCATTGCGGGTCGATTCCGAGGTGTACGATGCCATCGAGCGTTGGGCCGCCGACGAGTTTCGGAGTGCAAACGGGCAGATAGAGTGGATACTGGCCGAGGCCCTGAAAAAGGCAAAGCGTTATCCGAAACCTGGCAACAAACCAAAGAACGTAAACAATGAATGAGGCAAATAATCGAAAGACCGTACTGGCCATAGCTGTGCCCGTGCTGGTATTGCAACTGGTCACCCTTGTGCTGGCGCTGCTATGGCGCGAGCAGGTAGGGAAAGACAACATCGAGCAGATAGCGGTGATGCTGGGCCTGGGCATAGTGCTGTGCATAGTCATGTGCCAGTCAAAACGCAGGGTGAACTATAAACCCCAGCTGCGCAATGGGCGACTGGATATCAAGAAGGAGGTGGCCGAATGGGACAGCAGCGGACTGGAGCAGTTGGCCGTCGCCATCATCATCGCCTCCTTCCCGCTGAACGGACTCTTCATGGTGTTCAGCAGAATATCACACGGACCGCTGGCAACGATTCTGGACGTGATGTCCTACGTGATGCTCATTGCGGGCATCACGGTTGGCTGCGTAGTCGGTGCCATCCCGACAATAAGAAAATACCGTTCCCGCAAAAGGGATTGATTCCGAAAGAGAAGTTTCCGTTCGAACACGACGAGGGCCGCCGGCGTTGCCGGCGGCCCTCGTCATTTACAGTAACGTATGAATCACAGTCATTGTGCAGCCAGACACTCATCCAAGGCAGCAGTGATAGCTTCGCGGTCAAGGTGCTGACCGATAAAGACAAGTTTCTGCATACGGTCTCCATAGTTGTCGTCCCAATCGCGCTGCACGTCAGGGTTGCGACGCATGAAGTCGAGCAGTTCTTCATCGGGCATGGTAGCATACCACTGGCCTGTGTCGCGCAGCGACACCTGTGATCCGGCCTGTTCAAAGAGGTAGCAAGTGTCGGGCTCGGAGAGAAACCAACAGATGCCCTTGGCACGAATGACACCTTTGGGCCAACGACGCGCCACAAACTCATCGAAACGCCCAATATTCATCGGCTCACGACGGTAGTAGACAAAAGTGCCGATACCGTATTCCTCGGCCTCACCTTCCTCGTCGTGGTGATGATGGTGGTGGTGATGTCCATGGTCGTGATCGTCATGCTCATCGTCGTCATCATCGTCATCATGATGGTGATGTTCATGTTCCTCATCATCGTCGTGCTGCCCCTCTATGGCGTCTATCCAGGCAGCGGATGTGGCCACCTTGTCAAAGTCGAACATACCCGTATAGAGAATCTTGGAGAAATCGATGTCGCAGTAGTCGCAGTCAATTATCTCGGCTTTGGGCTGTATGGCGCGAATAATTTCACGGATACGTCCCAGATCGTCGGGGCTGACCTCGGAGGCCTTGTTCAACAGAATGATGTTACAGAACTCAATCTGCTGGATGACGAGGTTTTCAATATCATCTTCAGCAAGCCCTGGGCGCAACAGGTTCTTGCCACTGCCAAATTCGTCCTTCATGCGCAGAGCGTCGACCACGGTAACGATGCTATCCATCACCGGCACGCCGTCCTTAACGTATTCCGGTCCCATGGTGGGGATGGAGCAGATGGTCTGCGCGATAGGTTCCGGCTCGCAGATACCGCTGGCCTCGATAACGATGTAGTCGAACCGATGCTGGGACGTGATGTCGCACAGCTGGTCCACGAGGTCCATCTTCAGCGTGCAGCAGATACAGCCGTTCTGCAAGGCGACGAGATTGTCCTCTTTCTTGCCCACCACGCCACCTTTCTCAATAAGGTCGGCATCGATATTCACCTCCCCTAGGTCATTGACGATAACGGCAAACTTGATACCTCTACGGTTGTTGAGTATGCGGTTGAGCAAAGTAGTCTTTCCGCTGCCGAGATAACCCGTCAGCAGCAGGACGGGAATTCCTTTCATATTCATATTGCGTTTTTCTACATTTTTGTTCACTCAATTGTGCCCTGTCTCTTTTTTGTCCCTCTGGGACTGCATCCTATACCGCCCACCAGATGAGACCGAGACAGATAATGACCCCGCTCACCAAAAGGTCTATGATACAGAAGCCCATAATATCTTTGGCATTGAGTTTGGCTATTGCCAGTGCAGGGATAGCCCAGAAGGGCTGGATAAGATTGGTCCATGCGTCGCCCCATGCGATAGCCGTGCCCGTCAGACCGGGGTCGACCCCCAGATTGGCTCCCGCAGCGAACATGATGGGTGCCTGTATGGCCCAATGGCCTCCGCCCGAAGGTACAAACATATTAAGTATCGCCGCACACAGGAAAGTGAGCAACGGATATGTCGTCGGGGTACTTATGGATATGCAGGCATTGCTGATTACCGTTCCGAAACAGATACCACTCGTTCCGACACCGGTGATGATGCCCATGATGCCGGCATAGAAAGGAAACTGCAATATGATGCCAGCCGCACCCGTCGCTGCTTTGGTGAACGCACGGACGTATGCCAACGGCGTGCCGTGTAGCAACACCCCCGTGAAAAGAAACAGCATAATCACCGAGTTCAGGTCCAGCGCCCCTCCGCGGAAACCGAGTTTGATTAGCAAATAGCCAAAACCTATGAGAGCCACTATCCACGACAGCAGGCGACTGTTCTCCATTCGCTCTGCCGGGGTCGGACGGTCACAGACGACACACTGTTGAACATCCGGCTCATCTACCAGCAAATCGGCATCCACTGCGATGACATCGTTTCCTTTGGGATGCATCAGGGAATTGACCACCACCAGAGCAACAATCACCAAAACGACAATCACCAGATTGTGATAATCCAGAATGGTACATGCAATGGGTACCGGCGCTGTGAGCACGCCATTGGTGGCCTTTGCCAGCGAGTCACCGGGCGTTGCCATCGTCAGTGGTATGGAGCCCGAAAGACCTGCATGCCACACCACAAAGCCACTATAAGCCGAAGCAATCAGCAAACGATAGTCCACGCCTTTGAGCTTACGCGCTATCTCCTTGGCAAATATCACGCCCACTATCAGGCCAAATCCCCAGTTGATCCAACACGCCAATGCCGAAACAGCCGTAACCAAGGCGATGGCCCCCGCGGGAGTCTTGGGCAGCGAAGCCAGCGCACTGATGCCTCTCTTCACCACCGGTGCCGCCGCCAATGTGGAGCCACACACCAACACCAGAGCCATCTGCATGGCAAACGCCAACAGTCCCCACACCCCGTTGCCCCAGTGTTCTATCACCTCCACGGGCGTCTGCCGGCATACCGGCATGGCCAGCAGTGCGGCCACCAGCGTCAATATGATGGCAAAGATAAAAGGTTCCGGCAACCAGCGCTGAACCAGTTTGACACACACATTTATCAGTTTCTGCATTACAATTGTTGAGAAATGTTAGACAAATCAGTTGGGGAAAGATAATCACCGATGCCTAAGAAGCTGTTTAAAATTAATTCAATGTATTTCTTAAAGCATCTAAACGGCATATTTTTCTCCTTCCCTCAGTTACAATGGAACCCCATTGCGCCTTCGGAAAGAATAAAAATCTGCTCGTTTATATGCATAATAAATTCCATCAATCAAATTTAAACAGCTTCTACAAAGACAGAGCCGCCCGATACAGTCGGGCGGCTCTCACAGATATTTCACCAACATCCGGCCATTGTCCTTTTAGAGACCGGCCGTACGCCGACTGCACGTTCTCTGCGTCCTGGCGCTGTTACAAATTAGGTTGGTATATACCGATAATTTTATAAGCGTCCGTCAGGTAAGCCATAGCACAGAGAGCCGCATAGCACTGCGACGAAACAGTGCTGCCTTGCTCTTTGTCAAGTGCTTTGGCGGCTTCATCCACCTGCTGGGCGATGGGAAGCTGTTTTAATTTGCGCAGATCCATCGCCTTCTGCAACGCGTTGTACTGAAGATTTACAGCCATAGCCCAATAGGAGGGCAATGCCGATGCTCCTTTGGCGGCGAATTGGGAGTTCCAAAGCTGTTCGCACTGAGCATTTGCATCGTCGAAGATTTTTTCTATAGAACTGCTCACCTCGTTGAACTGTCCCAGCAAATCGGTATATTTGCGACCGGCAGGCGTATTGTAGGTAGCCGATGCCGAAGATGCCGTCTTGGCCAGCATGCTTGCTGCCACCTGCTGCGACACGGCCTCACGCTCTGCATCGCTCAGGTTCTCCAACTGGTCAACAGTATAGTTGACACCTGCCTCACGCAGCATATCATTGGCATAGCGGGTAGCGAAAGCTTCTTTTTCTGCGTCCGACAATCTCTCATACGATTCGATTGTGTAGCCATATTTAGCCAGCACCGCCTCTGTATAGCCCGTCTCCATCTTGGCCACATCGTTGGCCACAAGAGCGCTGGCCTGCATGGTAAGCGAGGCAATCTGTGCCTGAAATCTCGTCACGGGACTTGCAATCAGTTTGAAGCTCTGCCCATTGCGCTGATAACCCAGATAATTCACCACATCCTGCTGAGAAGGCAGGGCCGGCATGGCCGACATGATGCCCTGAGGAGTCTGTTCCACTTCTGCCGGCTGAGAACCTGCATCCTGATTGCCATACGACTGGGAGCGTGTCTGGTTCTGCGTTTTCGAAGTGCCAAACAAACTGTTGGTAATTCTGTTTGACGCCTCTTCAGAGGCCTTGTCGACAGTCTTGTCTACGGTTTTGTCCACCGTTTTCTCCACGGTGCGCTCGGCAGCTTTCTTGAGAGCTTTGCCTGCCAGGTTACCCAGCTGGGCATTGGCGTTGACGGATACCAAAGCAATGGTCAAAAGTGTTAAAACAATTTTCTTCATAATAGTGGGGGATTTAATGTTTGTTGTATAACGGATTGATTGGAATATTATTTTTTGGTGCCTATCAAACGGGGAAAGATTTCCTTGTTGAACACATCCATTCTGATAAGGCGGTAATGATAGTTATATGCCTTGTTAAACATGTCGCTGTGGTGGGTCACATAGTCGCCACGCTCCAACATCTGGGCGATATCGGCACTGTCTTGCTGGTAGTTGGGCAGCTGCCGCACCTCTGCGGGAAAGGTAGCCATCAGCATATCCCAACGGCAACGCCACTCCTCCAACGTTATCGGTGGGGCGTCTGACTGGCGATACTTGACATGACAGCTCTGCATCAAGGCCTTCACCATAGTGCCCAACGGGATTGTGCCATCCTTGACGAAAGCAAGATTCACTCTGAAATAGTTGGCGTCGGGACCAGCCACGTCAGCTCCTGGGTTGTTGTCTGTAGCCGACAACAGAGGCAATTCTTTTTTTATCCATTCTGCACAATTGGCCGAATCGGTAATCAGGTGGCCTGGACCGAAATAATCCTGGAAGCAACGCTTATATATATCTTTCAACGTGGATTGGGGGAAGAACCGTTGATTGTGGCTGTAAATGACTGCCGCCTTATTGACAGGCCTGTCACTCAATATATCCCAACAAATCTTGTCTGTATTGCCCTGTGCTTTGGAGGGTAGTTTGTCGTGACGCAATACCCAGTTGTTTTCGAAATCGGAGAGTTTTGCGTAGAACCCATCCTCATCCAATTCTCTCCCCTCCTCTACCGCTTTGATGGCGGCATCGAAGAACATATTCCAGCGTTGGGCGTAGTAGCTCTTCACCAAGCCACCCCACATCCGGTTGGCGTAATCGTTGAGCACCGGGCCACCCCATATCGTGAGCAACGTGCGTGCCTGCTGCTCGTAGTAGTCTTTTTCGGCTGCTGTGGTACCCCAGCTACGCGCGTCGCTGATCCATTTGCCCAGCAAGAAAGACTCGTGACTGGAAAGCAGACGGTCGGTGTGGTCAAAAACCCAATTGGCAGCAGCCACCTGTTCACGCATCAGCGCGACGTTGCGATGCCTGTAAGCCACCGTGAACATATTGCGCACATCCATGAAAAGATTACCCAGATACTGCGCTCCGAGATTCACGCGGTCGTAGCCATAGGCATCGCGTCCGCCGCCCTCGTCCACACAAAGCGCGTTCCATGCCTTGAAAAGCGTCTCGTTGTCATAGGAGTAATAGGGTTTGGTGTAATAGGTCCCATGACCGGCAAACGAAGGACGTGCCACCAGTTGGGTGCCCAATCCATAGAACGACCAGTCCTTGTATACGCTGTCCACCAACAGATGCCACGCAGCACGCACCGCCTCGTCGCGGAATCCCACACGGAGGTCAGCCCACATATCGGTCCACTCGCTCACACGGTCTACATTGCGGCTGTTGTCCGGCTGCCACGCCCGTTCAAAGAGATATTCATAAATCTGAGGACTGCAATCGAACGACTCCAGTGTAGATCCAATACCCGTCATGTTGGGGCCTGCCTCCTGCAACGCTTTCGACAGTTTCTCCTCCAATCCCCGGATGTCGCCCACCAACATAGTGTTGCCCCCGAAATTGCCCAGATAGCACCAGATGTACGGCTGACCGTAGAAACCGTCGCTTTCGCGCCACACCTCTGTCTTCTCGCAAAAATAATCCAACAGCACCATCTTGTCCTGCGGCACTGCCGTGAGATACGCCTTCAGCCGTTCTGGTGTCCACTGCTTGCGTTTGTAGTAAAACACCCAGCTCATCTGCAACCAACGTGCATCGGGGTCAACGGCCTGCATGGATGCATAGATATTCTTTGACACCGAAGCAAGATAGGTGGGCTCATACGAGGGCGGATTCATCTCGTTGAAGGGGTCGCAGCCATAGATATGGTCTGTACCGAACAGCTCCGCTTGCTTTTCCATGAACCGTTGCTGGACAACGGGAAACAGCGAGTCGGTGGAATTCAAGAAATAGGTAGGGGCGAAACCGCACCAGCTGCTCAACTGCTGTATGTCGGCATGGGGAAACATCCGGACCATCTGACGGGGCACATGGCCCGCAAAAGCTGGCAGCACAGGCGTCATACCCAAGGAGCGTTCACGCGCCACAATACGCTGCTGCAAGGTCTTCTGTCCGTCTATCCACGCCTGCGGCAATGGTCCTCCAAAGCCGTCGAGATTAGCCATCCTATGCCACGGGAGATGGGCTGGGCCGCTGAAATAAGCGCGGATGGAATCATCGCTCATGCCAAACGAACGCCAAACCTCCTGCCACACGGACTCCTGCCCCGTGATGGCCAGTGGCATCGTGATGCCGTTGAGCGCCATCCAGTCAATGAAACGCTCCCACTGCCGCCACTTCCACCAAGGCATAGCATAACCGAATGTGCAGTAGTTGAGGATGAAACGATCTTTGACCAACGCCTGCACCCTGACAGGTGACGGTACCGATGGCAATGTCTTCGGCAACTGCACCGGCTGCTCAGCCAACCACGATACATACACATGGGCGTAGTGCTTCAGGTAGTAGTTGAGCCCCATACAGAGCGAGTTGTCGTTGTTGCCCTCAATCCTTATCTTGCCATTGGTTGCATCCAGCACAAAATAGTCGCAGGTGTCGGCTCTCACTGCCAACTCCACCTGACGGGCCTTGCTGCCCATAATACGTCCGGCAAGGTCGCGGGCGGCCTGCTGCCCTGTGGCCGGCACCAGCGTCAATGCCGCCAATATTGTTAGTATTAGTTTCTTCATATTGTTGCCCCTATCGGGTAAGGTAGTGAAACCAAGGGCGACTTTCCAACGGGAAGCCGCCCTTGGCGTATGCATTCGGCAGCCGAAGGGCTGTCTGTATCAGATGTTATTTTTTCTTACCGCCTTTTTTGGAGGTAGTGTTGCCTTTCTTGGCCGAGGAGCTCTCAATGCCCAGTTTGGCCTTGATAGCATCGGGGATAGCGTCTTTGTGGACCACGATGTTCATCGTTTTGTAGCGCACAAAGGCCTTGCTGGCATAGAACATGCCGTGATAGTCGCCATAGTCGCCCCAGCTGTTCTTCACCATATAGTATTCGTTGCCCAGCTGGTCGGTGGCGGTGCCGTAAATCAGCATACCGTGGTCATCGGTAGTCTCCCAGTTGTCGTAGGCCTCCTGACGCTCGTCCTGGTTCACCCAGCGCTGCGGAGTGGGGTGCTTGGCGGCCTCGTCCTGCATCTGCTGGCCAGTCATGCCTGTCCAATGGCTCATATCGCTGCCGGGAGCAACGGTACCGTTGCCATCGGTGGCGGGGAGCACGCAGAAACCTTTGCGCACACCCATGCGGAAGCCCTGTTCGCTGACATCGCTGCCCCATGCTACGGGATAGTCGTTGGCGATGGCATTGTCCATAATTTCCATCATCTCGTCGAGGGTAACGTTGTAGCTCAAGCTCCAACGCCAGTTGTCCTGAATCTCAAGAACAAACTGCTCGTAGAAAGGATGGTGTGTATAGGAAGTGATGCTCACATAGTCATCGGCGTTGAGGCCGGTGCTCTCATAGAAAGACTTCGGAGTGTACTCCACACCTTTGTAGTTGAATTTCTCAGGGCAGGTACCCAGATAGACATCATGCACTGCGCTGATGGCCTTGGCGCTGAGCAGCTCATGCTGTTTGTTGGATTGCAGTTTCTTCATTTTGCCGCTTGCCACCGCTTTGACCATAGCATCGGTCAGCGCGGAAAGCTCGCTGTGGTTGGAGAGGGTGTCGCCGTACATGACACCGGGACGCAT
>CACXCY010000142.1 GCA_902766265.1 uncultured Bacteroidota bacterium | reverse complement strand
GGCAGGTATGTGCTCGTTAGATGGCGAGGTGGTGCACCGCTGGACGTGGAGTTTTGCGGCTGCATTCGCAAAACAGATTTGCGGGATTGGATTATTTTTCGTATTTTTGCATTTTATATATATAATAAGCAAAACGTCCGTATGCGCAAATATCAGTTGATACTTACGTTGTTAGCCGTCGCTATGCTGGCGGGGTGCGGTCGTCGTGCCGTGATAACCGAGTTGTCGATTGTCCCGGAGCCGACGTTCATGGTGCAGAAAGAGGGCACGTTCACCATCAGCAACAAGACTAAGCTACGTTTCAGCGGTTTGGGGCAGAATACCTCGACGGTGAAGTATATCACCAAGTCGCTTCACAAGATGTCGTTCCGGCTGTCGCTGAGCGGCACCGAAGACGAAAATGTCATCTTCTTTTCTCTCAACGACACGGCCAACGTGGAGATTGGCGAGGAGGGCTACGTGCTCGAGGTGCGCCCCGAAGGGGTGTTTGTGAGCGCCAACACGGAGGCGGGGCTCTTCTACGCTTTCCAGACGTTTGTGCAGATGCTGCCCGACGATATCGCCCGAATGCGTTACAGCCGTATCGTGCTGCCGGCGTGCACGGTGCTCGACCATCCGCGCTTCGGATGGAGGGGCAGCCACCGCGATGTGTCGCGCCATTTCTTCAGCGTGAAGGATATCAAGAAGCATCTCGACCTGATGGCGGCTTATAAGCTCAACAAGTTCCACTGGCACTTGACGGACGACCACGGCTGGCGTATCGAGATAGAGAAATACCCCGAGCTGAACGACATCGGCTCGTGGCGCGTGGACCGCGACGATGTGCCCTGGGGCGAGGCGGAACCGCCAAGGGACGGGGAGTCGCGCAGCTATGGCGGTTTCTACACCAAGGATGAAATCATCGAGATTGTCAGCTATGCTGCCGACCGCCATATCGACGTCATTCCCGAGATAGAGATTCCGGGCCATTGTGCCGAGGTGCTGGCTTCGCTGCCGTCGCTGGGATGCCAGAACGACGATACCACCTATCATGTGGAGATTGGCCCCTATTGGCCTCCCCGGGCTATCCTCTGCGGGGGCAACGACTCGGTGTTGCAGTTCCTGAAGGATGTGCTGGACGAAATCATCCCGCTCTTCCCTTACGAATATATCCACATCGGGGGCGACGAGGCGATGAAGGACAACTGGAAGCGCTGCCCGCTCTGTCAGGCACGCATCCACGCCCTCGGCTTGCGTGACGAGGAGGAGCTGCAGAGCTGGATGATAACGGAGATAGAGAAGTACCTGGCGCTGCATGGCAAGCGCATCATCGGCTGGGACGAGATACTGGAGGGTGGTGTGTCGGATGCCGCCACCGTGATGTCATGGCGCGGTGCCGACGGCGCGGTACAGGCCGCACGGCGTGGCAACAAGGCCATCATGTGCCCCACCGACTATTGCTACTACAACTTCTACCAGGCCAATCCCAAGTTCCAGCCGCAGGCGTTTCCTGCCATGGTGACTCTCTACAAGGCCTACAGCTTCGACCCCATACCTGAAGGGCTCACGCCCGCCCAGGCGGGATGCATCCTGGGAGGACAATGCAATCTTTGGGCTGAATATATCAATAACCAGAAGATGGCGGAATACATGCTGCTGCCACGTCTCTGCGCCGCTTCGGAGTGTCTGTGGAGCACCAACAAGGACTGGCACCGTTTCCGCGCCAAGATGGTGCATCACCGCAAACGGCTGGAGACGATGGGCTACACCTGCGGCGAGAGTTCGTTCAAGCCCATCCTGCAGGTCAGCAAGGCGGACAACGACATGTGCAACGTGGCGCTGGATTGGGAGGTGGAGGGCACGCAGATATTCTACCATGTGGAGGGCGATACGGTGGCCGACGACGGGCGTGGGATTCTCTACACTAAACCTTTTCAGGTGCCCAACGGCACGGTGGTGCAGACAACGTCGTACCTTAACGGTCAAATGAAGGAGGAGCCGTACCGTTTCAGAATACTGAAGAAATGAACACCGACGAATTTCAACATATTGCGCCCTACGAGGATGAAGAGATACCGGCAGCCATACAACGGGTGCTGGACAATCCGCTTCTGGCTGTGGTGGCGCGTAAGCTTAACCCGGACGAGGACATCGAGAGGGTGCGCAGCCGTACAGCCGCCATCACTACCGCGGACGACTATCAGCGGATGGTGATGTTCCCCTTGCTGATGCATGTACTGAACACCACTTCGGCAGGACTGACCACCGAGGGCTTCGAGCTGCTGGAGCGTGACAAGTCCTATCTTTTTGTGTCGAACCACAGGGACATCTCGCTGGATGCGGCGTTGTTCACCATGCAGCTGTTGCGGCACAACCTGCCTGCCTGCGAGATTGCCTTTGGCGACAACCTGCTGGCCAATTCGCTGGTGGCAGAGTTGGCACGCATCAACCGTATGTTCCCCATCCTGCGGGGCGGCACGCGCAAGGAGCTGTACAATGCGGCGCTGCTGGTGTCGCGCTACATCCGCCACGTGCTGCTTGAGAAACATCGCTCTGTGTGGATTGCCCAGCGCAACGGGCGTACCAAGAATGGCGACGACCGTACGGAGCCAGGGTTGCTCAAGATGTTTGCCGCCTCGTCGGAGGCCGATTTCGTGCCATCCATGGCGCAGCTCAACATTGTGCCGGTGGCGATATCCTATGAGATAGAACCCTGCGCCGAATACAAGGTACGCGAACAGATGGCTGTGCAGAGCGGCATCCACTATGAAAAGTCGCCCGACGAAGATGTGAAAAGTGTGCTGCACGGCATTCTGCAGCCCAAAGGGGCGATACATATCACGGTGTGCGAGCCCATCACGACGGAGGAACTGGAGGAATGTGCCTCGTCGGCACAACAGTCGCAGCAGGGAGTGTCGTCCAATACACCCTACCAGGCGTTGGCATCCTTGTTGGACAAGCGTATCTACAAGGGCTACCATCTCCATCCCTCCAATAGGGAAGCATACGAGAAATACCGTCAGCATCCTCCCGTGGAGCCCTACACGGAGGAGGACCTGATGCTTAAAATCTACGCCAATCCGGTGCTGAACCAGATGAGTATATAACGACAACAATAGCAATACAGAAAAGATGAACATCCACATTGTACAACACGACATCCAAACCAATAATCCTGAGGAAAACCTCCGTTGGATACTCGAGGAGATAGACACTCCCGCCAGCCGCGAGGCCTTGCTCACGGTCTTTCCTGCCTGCACGCTGTGCGGCTACCCCCTCTACGGCTCCATCGCCTATACCGACATACAGAAACGCGCCCAGTCGGCCCTGCAGGAGTTGGTCGCCCATAGCGAGCACCGAGCTTTCCTGATAGGCATGCCTCTGCAAATCCAGGACAGAGGGCTGTGCAACGCCATCGTCTTTGTGCAGAACAACGCCATCCGTGGCATCATCACCAAGAAGTACCTGAATCCCGACGAACAGAAATATTTTGTGCGTGGCGAGGGGGTGCAAATCATACAGTATCAGGACCAGGAGATTGCCATCGGATTCTATGAGGATTTGAAGGAACTCACCAAGTCGCACACCGTGCAACCCGATATGATTATCTGCTGCGGTTGCAACATCTTCGACTACAACAAGCCCTACAGCATCAGGTACCGTATGCACAAGATGGTGGAGAACCTTAATGCCTCGTTGGTTTTCGTCAACAGGGTAGGGGCGGAGGCCTCCTATCTCTATGCCGGCGGCAGTATGGCACTCAACGCCGCAGGGTCGGTACTGTGTCAGTTCCCCTATTTCGAGGAGCACAGCGGCAGCGTGGATTTGCAGCTGCTCACCACTTGCGAGGACGAGAAGCCCGAGGTGGTGGAGCTGGTATACAAGGCACTCGTGATGGGCTTGCGCCAGTATTTTCAGAAGAACCATCTGCAACGTGCAGTGTTGGGTTTGAGCGGCGGTATCGATTCGGCATTGGTGTGTGCGTTGGCAGCCGACGCCATTGGTCCGGAGAACGTGCACGGCATCCTCATGCCCTCGCAATACTCCACCGACCATAGCGTGCAGGATGCCGTGGATTTGGCCAACAACCTCGGGGTAAAGTACGATATCGTGCCTATCGCCGATGTCTTCGAGCAGCTGAAAAAGACGATGGCACCTGTGTTTGGCAACCGTGCCGAGGATGTGACCGAAGAAAATATGCAGGCCCGCATCAGGGGTACCATCCTGATGTCCTACGCCAACAAATTTGGAGCCATCACGCTGAACACCACGAACAAGAGTGAGGCCGCCATGGGCTATGGCACACTCTATGGCGACAGCTGTGGCGCCATCAGCATCATCGGCGACCTTTACAAGACGGAGGTCTATGAACTGGCCAACTGGATGAATCGCGAGGTGGAGCGCATCCCACAGCATACCATCGACAAGGCCCCCTCGGCAGAATTGCGTCCGGGACAGAAAGACAGCGACTCGTTGCCCGACTATGCGGTGCTCGATGCTATCTTGAATCTGCATATCGAGGAGGAACTTTGTCTGGAAGAGATAGTGGCGGAAGGATATGATGAAGAGGTGGTCAAAGAGGTGATGCGTAAAGTGCAAATCAATGAGTGGAAACGGCTTCAGTTTGCCCCTGTGCTTAAAGTGAGCCCCATGACGTTCGGTCTTGACAGGCGTGTCCCCATCTCGTAAGGCCGATCCTTTGACTGGAGACATTCGTGGCATGCAGATAAAGCTATGCAAACCAATAAGGAAATAGAACTGGCTGAGCGTTACATCAACTCGACTCATGTGTCTGTGTTCTTGACAGGCAAAGCGGGTACGGGAAAGACGACGCTGCTGCATCAGATAGCGTCCACCGTGCACAAGCGGTGCGTGGTGGTGGCTCCCACGGGTGTGGCGGCGGTCAACGCTGGAGGTGTGACCATCCATTCGTTCTTCCAGCTTCCGTTCTGCCCCTATCTGCCGGATGTCAAAGAGCTGGTGACGGAATACCAGATGCCGGAAGGACAGCGGCAGCTCCGCAAAGAGAAACTGCGCATCATCCGCACGCTCGACCTCTTGATTATTGATGAAATCTCCATGGTGAGAGCCGACCTGCTGGATGCCATCGACTATAGCTTGCGTCGCTATCGCCACAGCAGCCGCCCCTTCGGCGGGGTGCAGTTGCTGATGATTGGAGATGTGCAGCAGCTTCCACCGGTGGTGACGGACAGCGAGAAACCTTATATGGACAAGGTCTACCCGTCGCCGTTCTTCTTCCATAGCAAGGCACTCCAACGCACCGAGTATGTGACGATTGAGTTGAAGACGGTGTACCGGCAGCAGGACGAGGAGTTTGTGTCGCTGCTGAACAATATCCGTGACAACAATTTTGACGACGCCACCCTTGCAAAATTAAACAGCCGTTGTGTCCCCGATGGAGGGACGGCCGCATCGAAAGTCAATACGCATGCCATCCGCTTGACGACGCACAACCGTCAAGCCGATGTCATCAATCAGCAACGTATGGATGCTTTGACAACGAAGCCCTATACGTTCAGGGCCACTGTCAGCGGTAATTTCCCCGATAGCTCGGCACCTACCGAGGCCACCCTCACACTCAAGGAGGGGGCGCAGGTGATGTTTGTCAAAAACGATTCAACGGGCATGCACCGCTACTACAACGGCAAGTTGGGAACGGTCAAGAAGTTTATTGCCACCGATGATGAAACGCTTGTGTATGTGGAGGATGAGACGGGAGAACTCATCAGCGTGGGTCGGGAGCGCTGGGAGAATATCAAATACGAGATTGATCCTAAGGATAACCAGATAAAGCAGCGGGTGGATGGCACTTTCGAGCAATATCCGCTCAAGCCCGCTTGGGCGGTGACTATCCATAAGGCACAAGGGTTGACGTTCGACCATGTGATTATCGATGCCGCGCAGGCATTTGCCTATGGTCAGGTATATGTGGCGCTGAGCCGTTGCCGTACATTGGAAGGGCTTACGTTGAGCACCCCGATTACCAAGTCGGCGGCTTTTGACAATAGTGACGTTTTGGGCTTCACCCGCACGTTCCCTCCCGAACAGCAGGTGGAGAGCAATCTGGAAAGCTACCAGTCGCAGTATTTCTTCGATGAGTTGTTCGATTTGTTTGACTATAGTGCCGTTCAGCATCATCTGACGCGCCTCAACGACATTTATCAGCAGCGCCTGAAAGGCACCTATGCCGAGCAGGCCGCCAAGATGACCGACGTTACCCATAACAAAGTGGTGGATATGCTGTCAGTCGTTGAACGTTTCCGTACCCAGCTTACCCAGATCCGACTTTCTGCCCCAGAGGGTGTGGAAAGCCCTTATTTAAAGGAACGCATCGCCAAAGCCGTTCCCTACTTCCTGCAACAGACGGAGCAGCTGATAGCGGCTACGGAGCCGTTGCTGGAGGTGGAGATTGACAACGCAGCGGTGGAAAAGGATTTCAAGGAATTGGCTGCAGCGTATCGTGAGGCCGTCGAGTTGAAACGGGCATGCCTGCAGCAAGCCGATAAGAGCGGCTTTAGTGTGGAGCGGCATCTCAAAGCCAAAACGGATTACCGGTTGGCGCAGGATCAGGCACAAAACCGTCCCGGTAAGGGACGAGGCAAGTCGTTGGCCAATCCCGAAGTCGTTTATGCCGGCAACAGGCATCCCCATCTGGTGGCCATGCTGGTGCAGTGGCGTTTAGAAACCTGTCGGGAACTGGGTATTCCGGCTTTCGCCATCATGAAACAGAAAACACTCCTTGAGGTGGCCGACCGTCTGCCGAAGGATGAAAAGTCGCTTATTGCGGTGCCGGGAGTTGGCAAACAAAAGGTGAGACGCTTTGGGCAGGACATCCTGCGGGTGATAGGGATCTATTGTGACCAATACGGCATATCCTTTGACCACCAGATGCAGCGGTCGCTGCAAGAGGAATATGAGTGATTGTGATAGCGGCAGCGGATATGGAAAACAGATATAATACGAAACAAATAAAACGTTATAAATTATGAATATAGCAGTAGCAGGAACAGGATATGTGGGACTCTCCATCGCCACATTGTTATCGCAGCACAACCATGTAGAGGCCGTCGATATTGTGCCTGAAAAGGTGGAACTTATCAATAATGGTAAATCGCCCATCCAAGACAATGAGATAGAGGAATACCTGGCTACCAAGCAACTTGACCTTCACGCCACGTTGGATGCCCAGATGGCATACAGTCAAGCCGAATTTGTGGTGATTGCCGCTCCGACCAACTACGATTCGACAAAGAATTTCTTTGACACCAGCGCTGT
>CACXCY010000141.1 GCA_902766265.1 uncultured Bacteroidota bacterium | reverse complement strand
TGAATTGCGACGATTTCTGGCGTTCTTGCCTGTCCATGTCGCGCACCTTCCGCTCAAAATACTCCAGATCGTCATTGGTAGGAGTACTGTTGGCCTCTCTTTTAGCTTCCAACTCTTTCTTCAATGCGTATTTTGCCTTCAATTTTTCCCATTCCTCTTTTTCAGGGTCGTAGAATCGCGGTTCATAGTGGAATTGACGCGGTTTTGGGGTGTAGAACATGGGCATGGTTTTGTGGTTTTGGGTTACTGTTTTATTCGCTGACAACTTTGTCCATGGGTACGTCAAACGATTCTACGGGAATCTTGTCAAATAGCTGGAAATTGAATGCCACTCCCACCTTGAAGGCATTTGGGGTAGACTTTAAAAGACGGTCGTAGAATCCCCGTCCTCGCCCCATCCGGTTGTTGTGTATGTCAAAAGCCACACCGGGAACGACAATCATCTCCACTTTGTTCAGATCGGTAAACTCTGGCCCCGTGGGCTCTCCAATGCCGAACTGAGGACCACTCTGTAGGCATTCAGGTCCTGTATATTGGCGCAAACGTAGGTCGTCTCCGTCGACGCAGGGCAGCAGAATCGTTTTCTCTTTGTACCAGCGGTTGACAAATTCGTGTGTGTACACTTCGTCGTCCATGGACCAATAGAGTAATACGATGTTTGCTCGCTGGAACTGGGCAAGCTGTTCCACTTGCGCCATGATGCCTTGCGAACGGGCAATCTTTTCATCAAGAAGGACGGCTCGTTTGGCCGTCCTTACTATCCTGCGTAATTCTGATTTTTCCAAAACAGAATGGTATTGTCAGTTAGAATGGCAGGTCGTCGCTGCTGTCTGTAGGCATTGCTGTTGATGCGGGTGGCTGTGCGAATGGAACGGCAGGTTGTGCAGGTTGTGCGGGTTGTGCCGCCATCGGCTGAGCAGGCATCTGTCCTGCCATAAGCGATTGCACGCGGATGCAGCGCAGATCGGTGTACCAGCGTTCGTTATATTCACGGCTTTCAGGGGAGAATGTGACCTGTACCATGCTGTTCATTGCCAATCCTGTGAGCATTGCCAATCGGTCTTCGCCAAAGAGGGTGAACGCCACCTGTCTTGGATAAGTGTCGTCGGTTTCGATGACAAAACCGCCACGTACGAATGGACGGCCACTCTGCGATTCACCTCTTACTTCAGGCATAATCTTGATTAATTTTCCTGTGATATCCATATTGTAATGTATTATATTTTGTTAATTATCAAAAATTATTTACGGTAACATCCATGATGGGGTGTTGTATATTGATTGCAAAAATACGCAAAAAGAGTGGAAATGACTGTTGCAGTAGCGCTAAGTTTTCAACATTTTGTCAAATGGTTGACTACTTGCATAATACGTTTTCTGTCTATTCTTCGGTAAAGAATTTTTGAATAGCACTAGCTTTGCTTGCACCAACGACTTTTGTCAGGTCTTCGAGGGATTGAAGGCGCACCCCTTTGACCGAACCGAATTTGAGTAGCAGTTTGCGGGCGGTATTTTCCCCGATGCCGGGTATATCTGTGAGTTGTGTCTTTAATAGTCCTTTGGAACGTTTGTTGCGGTGGAAGGTGATTGCAAAACGGTGCACTTCGTCCTGGATGCGTTCCAGCAGGTGAAACAGCGGGTCGGTGGGTTTCATTCCAATGACCTGAGGAGGAAATCCGTAGAGGAGTTCCGAGGTGTGGTGCTTGTCGTCTTTTGCAAGTCCCGCGATAGGTATGTCCAATTGCAGTTCATCGACAATTACTTGTCGGGCTACCTCCATCTGCCCTTTGCCACCATCCACAATCAGCAGTTGGGGTAGGGGCTTGTTTTCGTCGTGCAGTCGCTTGTAGCGGCGGTATATCACCTCTGCCATAGAGGCATAGTCGTCGGGTCCTTCGATTGTCTTGATGTTGAATTTTCGATATTCCTTTCGATTGGGTTTTCCGTTGGTGAATCTCACCATTGCCGCAACGGGATATGCTCCTTGTATGTTGGAGTTGTCGAAACACTCAATGTTAATGGGGGGCTCCTTTAGATGCAGTTCCTTTTGTATCCGTTCCATAAGTGCAGTCTCTTTGCGTGATGCTTCTCGTCGGCTTTCATCGGGGTCGACGAGTGCACGTTGGTGGGCGCATTGTTTTTGGTACGATTGCACGTTGCGTTGCGACAGTTCGAGGAGCTGTTTTCTGTCGCCGCGGGTGGGTACGGTTTGTATCAGGTACGCTTCTGGCAGTTCGTCAATATGAAACGGCACGATGGCCTCTTTAGCGGTGCTCTCTATGCGTTCGTGCAGCGTGGGAATAGCTGTGGCCAGTATCTCTGCATCACTCTCATCCAGCAACTTCCGTATTTCCGATGTGTATGAGTAGATGATGCTTCCGTTCTTTATGCGTAATATGTTGACGTAAGCGAAACGGTTGTCGGAGAGTATGCTGTATACATCAACATCTTTGACATTCGTGTTTACGATAGTGGATTTGGCTTGATATTCTTCAAGTAACCTTATTTTGCGTCGCAGGATTTCGGCTTCTTCAAAACGCAGTTTATCCGATAGTGCGAACATTTGCCGCTTCATATCCTCCAGAATCTCATTGAAGTCGCCTTTCAATATACTCCGGATGTTGTTGATGGTCTGCATGTATTCTTCGTGACTTTGCAATCCGGCGCAAGGAGCTTTGCAGAGTCCGATTTGATGATTGACACAGGGCCGTGAGGGCTTTTGGAGGATGGTGGCTTCTGAGAGACGCTGTCGGCAGGTGCGGTAGCTGAATAGATTGCGAATTATATCCTGAAGTTCACGGAGAATGCGCTGATTGGGGTAGGGACCGAAGAATTGCCCTTTCACCCGTGTTCGGTCGCGTGTAAACAGCACTTGCGGATATTCTTCGGCTGTAATGCAGAGATAGGGGTATGTTTTGTCGTCTTTGAGCAGACTGTTGTATTTGGGTTGGAATTCTTTGATTAGGTTGTTTTCCAGCAGGAGAGCGTCTACTTCGGTGGCCACTACGGTGATGTGGATGTCGTAGATATGACGCACCAGCATTTTGATTTTGGAGGAGTGATCGTTGTAGCGTGTAAAATAGGAACTGACGCGTCGTTGCAGATTACGCGCTTTGCCGACATAGATCACCGTTCCCGAAGCGTCAATGTAGCGATACACACCGGGGGTCTCCGGTATGGTTTTCAGCCGCAGGGTGATGCGGTCTATGTTTTTATTGACGGATTTGTCTATCAAAGCATCTCGTTATTCAGGAAGCCGCATGCTGGCCTTCTCTACTTTAAGTCCAAAACTCACCACGCCGGGTAGCTCGTACTTCGATGTCCCCTGTTTCACTTCTACGGTCTGTTCGCCGGAGGTGTTGAAGAACACATATTCGCGCATCTTGGTCGTGACGGTCTGATAGCAACCGATGGTTTCCCCTTGTCGTTTGCCGCTTTTGTCGGTAAGGGCGACGTGCGAATAAAACATACGCTGGTCGCCGTTCGCGCTGTTCATGTTGACCACTAAGGGCAAATCCTTGTAGAAAAACTGATTGGTGTCCACTTTAAGGGTTGCAATAATATCGTAGCAGTCGTCGATGTTGCGGATATTAAACGGATATGATTCCGGCTCAAAACGCATCCATGTATTGTTCTCGAAGGTGTGAGTCTCGTCGAGAACTACCTTGTTGCACGAACAAAAAAACAGAGTTGCCAATATGACGGGTACAAGATGTTTCATCTGAGGGCTGTTTAGAAATTGTTTTGATTTTATTGATGAGAATTATTGGGCATATAGACGAATGATTTTTTTGCAGCCCTGAAGGAGCAATGGGGGGCATTTCGACTGAAGGGGTGTGAAAAAAGCGTCGTTTAGATGGCATAAGAAAATTATTGAATAAATTCAAAACAGTTTCTTAGTGCGTTTGGCAATTAGATGTTGCATGATTTCAACGGCATTGGTAGCGGCACCCTTGCGCAGGTTGTCGGCTACCACCCAAAGGTTGAGCGTGCGGGGTTGTGAGGGGTCGCGTCGCACTCGTCCTACGAAAACGTCGTCTTTTCCTTCAGCCAGTATCGGCATTGGATATTTGATGTCGGCAGGGTCGTCGTAGAGTATCACACCTTCGGTATCGGCTATGATGCGTCGGGCTTCGTCGATGTCGTATTCTTTCTCAAACTCCACGTTGACCGATTCGCTGTGTCCCCCCAACACGGGCACTCTTGCCACAGTGGCGCTGACCATGATGTTGGGGTTGCGCAGTATTTTCCGAGTCTCATCCACCAGTTTCTGCTCCTCGGTGGTATATCCGTCGGGAAGGAAATCCCCACCGTGGGGAAACAGGTTGCGGTGTATTTTGTAGGGATAGGCGTGCTCGGATTCCTCGCCACGTTCCTCAGCTTCGAGTTGCCGGATGGCTTTGATACCGGTGCCGGTGATGCTTTGATAGGTGGAAACCACGATGCGACGTATGCCGTAATGGTTGTAGAGTTGCGACAACGCGAGTACCATTTGAATGGTGGAGCAATTGGGATTGGCGATGATTCGGTCGCTGTCTTTGACCACGTCGATGTTGATTTCGGGAACCACCAGCGGTTTGTCGTTGTCTTTCCGCCAGGCGGAAGAGTTGTCGATTACCGTCGTACCCACTTCGGCAAACAATGGGGCATATTCCTTCGATGCCGCTGCGCCGGCAGAGAATATGGCGTAGTCGGGATGTTGGTTGATGACCTCTTCCACAGGTTGCACGGTGAGTTCCCTACCGGCAAAAGCGATGCGTTTGCCTACCGATTTGGGCGATGCGGCAACGAGTATCTCGCAGGAGGCAAAACCTCTTTCTTCAAGCACTTTCAACATTACGCCACCTACCAACCCGGTGGCACCTACAACAGCAATTTTCATAGTCGGTTTTTATTGCAACAACAAAGATTCGTGTTTTTATAAAAAGAAACGTTTATTTGTTCTAATTATTATGATTCAGGTTTCAAATATGACTCGTTTTTATGTGGGAGCATTTATAGTGGTTACTCATCGGCGATAGTGGAGTTCCAGAAAACAAAAAAAGCCCCAAGGGAATTGGGGCTTTTCGTTGGATATTCCGTATCTTATTGTATTAAGATTAGAATGTCGTTGTGTTGACCTTTGACCACGCCCGCGTTAATCTCAAACAGTCGCTCGCCTTCTTCGCACACGAGGCGGATTTTGCCCGGCGCGAGTGCCGAGATGATGGGTGCGTGGTTGTTCATGATTTCGAACAATCCGCTGGTCCCGGGCAGCTGCACAAGGGATGCAGTGCCTTCGAACACGGTGGTATCGGGTTTAATAATCTTGACGTTCATTGTTGGTCGCTCTTATCGGACTGTTGCTGATACTTTTACTTGCTGGTCTCAGCCAGAATCTTCTCGCCCTTCTCAATGGCTTCTTCGATGGTGCCGACGAGCATGAATGCTGCCTCAGGCAGGTAGTCGACGTCGCCGTTCAGAATCATGTTGAAGCCCTTGATGGTGTCTTCTATATTGACAAATTTGCCTTCCAAGCCGGTAAATGCGGTGGCTACGAAGAACGGCTGGCTCAGGAAGCGTTGCACACGGCGTGCGCGGCTCACCACGAGACGGTCGGCTTCCGAAAGCTCCTCGATACCGAGGATGGCGATAATATCCTGAAGTTCGTTGTAGCGTTGCAGAATCTCTTTCACTCTCTGGGCTGTCTCGTAGTGCTCCTTGCCCACTACGTCGGGCGAGAGGATGCGCGAGGTGGAATCCAGCGGGTCGACGGCAGGGTAGATACCCAGCTCCGAAATCTTACGGCTCAACACCGTCTGGGCGTCCAAGTGGGCGAAAGTGGTGGCGGGTGCCGGGTCGGTCAAGTCGTCGGCAGGCACGTACACAGCTTGCACAGAGGTGATGGAACCACGCTTGGTGGAGGTGATGCGTTCCTGCATCAGACCCATCTCGGTGGCCAGGGTGGGCTGGTAACCCACGGCCGAAGGCATACGTCCCAGCAGAGCGGACACCTCGGAACCGGCCTGGGTGAAACGGAAGATGTTGTCGATGAAAAGCAGAATGTCGCGTCCGCCAGTCTTCTCGTCGCCGTCACGGTAGTACTCAGCCAGCGTCAGGCCGGAGAGAGCCACACGGGCACGGGCGCCGGGGGTCTCGTTCATCTGGCCGAACACCATGGTGCACTTGGAATCCTTCACGGCCTCTTTGTCGATTTTGCTGAGGTCCCAGCTGCCGGCAGCCATGCTCTCTTCAAATTCCTTGCCGTATTTGATAACACCGCTCTCAATCATTTCGCGGAGCAGGTCGTTACCCTCGCGGGTACGCTCACCGACACCGGTGAACACCGACATACCGCTGTATTTCTTGGCGATGTTGTTGATAAGCTCTTGGATAAGAACGGTCTTGCCCACACCGGCGCCGCCGAAGAGGCCAATCTTACCACCCTTGAGGAAGGGCTGGATCAGGTCGATGACCTTGATACCGGTATAGAGTATCTCCTGGGTAGTGGAGAGGTTCTCGAATTTTGGGGGCTCGCGGTGGATGCTGTAGCGCTTGTCGGCCTTGGGGTTGGGCATACCGTCGATGGTGTTGCCAATCACGTTGAACAGACGGCCGTTGATGTCATCGCCCACAGGCATGGAAATAGGACCTCCGAGAGAGACGACCTCCATACCACGCTGCAGACCGTCGGTGCTGTCCATAGCAATAGTACGCATGGTGTTTTCTCCTGTGTCTTGCTGGCACTCGAGGATGATTTCGGTGCCGTCGGGACGTTTGACAGAGAGAGCGTCATAAATGTCGGGCAGCTGGACATCGTCGTCAAACGTTACGTCAACAACTGCGCCAATAATCTGGGAGATTCTTCCTTTGCTGTTGGATTCCATATAGTTTAAGTTGTTATATTAATCTGCTTTTGAAAGTGCGAAATTACGCTTTTTTTTTCAAATGACAACCATTTTATGAAAAAAAACATAAACCGTTTCTCTAAGATGCTGATGTTTTGCGTGTTGAAAAGTTGATATTCTTTATTAAAATTCCGAATAATAATAAATGTTAAGGAGAACGGCAGCGCAATTCACCTCAACTACGCACCTTCCACCAAAGCCGAATGCCGATATTGTTTCTAAAAATGTTAAATCCACCATTGGTGAATCCAAAATATTTTAATATTTTCCAACTCTGATGTAACTCTGACCTAACTCTAACTTAACTCTGACATAACTCTAATGTGGCACAAAAAGAGGGTTGAATGTAGTTTTGTGGAGTGTGAATTATATTGAAATCAATAAGTTGTAAGGATTGTTGTGGCGTTTTGGTCGCAAAGTTGCAAATGTTAAAATTTAACATATATTTGCAAGAGAACAAGCCCCATCTTCAATTGCTCGTCTATTTGCATATATATATTTTTATCGCGAATAAAAACTATTTTTACTGGTAATAAAAACTTAATGGGAGATAGAGGTGCGTTCTGATGTAGGGTATGCTTTCTGAGTTTTCAGCAGTTTCTGCGGGATGCATATATAATATGAATACTTATATGGCAATTCGTATTCCATCAATAAGAGCATTCACGTTAATTTTCATGTAATTGACCATGAATCCATCGAGGCGATTTCTGCAATGCGAGTCCCACAGAAAGCGCGAGAATGACAGAAACTCTTATCCAATAAGACTTCTGGGTTTTCAGCAATTTCTGCGGGACATTTGCATGTGGCAATAATTATATGAACAATTATACGGCAATTCGTGTTCTCATATACCATACGGCAATTCGTGTTCTCTCATAACCCAAACGGCATTTATGCTTCAAGACCCAGAAAACGTGAAACTTGAAACATGCAACCTGAAACTAGTAATACCAGCACGATTCGTGTTGCCTATCCCACGCAGTTATGCACCCTATCTCTCTGTTCCATACCGCTATATCCCGTCAGGTGGAGTGCGTTCTGCCATTTTCCGT